>CAZAIE010000415.1:0-6620 GCA_964485035.1 uncultured Myxococcaceae bacterium
ATTCCCTGTGTCTCGAGGCGCATCCACGTCGGCTCCGGGAGCAGCCTGGAGGCGGAGGCAAGGCTCGCGCGATATCGGGCGCTCGAGGCCATCGCCGACGAGCGGGACTGCGACCTCGTGGCCACCGGACACACGCTCGAGGACCAGGCCGAGACGGTGCTCCTGAGGCTGGCTCGTGGCGCCGGAACGCGGGGGCTGCGGGGAATCCTGGCGGCCCGGGGCCGGGTGATCCGCCCCATGCTCGAAATCAGCCGGGCCGAGGTCGCCGCCTTCCTCCGCCAGGAGCGGCTGCGCCCCCGCCTGGACCCCACCAACCGCTCGCCCCGGCACGACCGGAACCGGGTCCGGGCCCAGGTGCTGCCCGCGCTGGAGCGGGCCCTCGGTCCGGCGGCGGTGCGTGGCCTCGCCCGGACTGCAGGGGTCGCGCGGGACGACGACGAGTTCTTGGAGGACCAGGCCCGCCAGGCCTTCGCTCTCGAAGTCCACGGCGACTCGCGGGGCGGCTCGCGCGAGCGCTTTCGGTCTCTCCCCGCGGCCTTGCGGCATCGTGTGGTGCTGAGGGCAGCGGCGGAGGCGGGGCTGCAGCCCGACTTCGACCACATGCGGGCGATCGAAGCGGCCCTCCTCGACGGGGGGCCTTCGCGCCTCAGCCTGCCGGGCGGGGAGCTGCGGATTCGGGGCGATGGGTTCGAGCTGGGACCCGTCCTGCGGACGCGCCAGGGCGACGAGACCAGCGAGACCCCCATTCCGGGGCCCGGCCGGTATCAGGTCGAGGGGTGCCTGCTCATCGTGCGAGCTGCCAGGCAGAGGACCTCGCCACACGCCATCCGGGTGGACCCCCAGACGGTGTGTCTGCCGCTGATCCTCCGGCGCCGGCGCCCGGGGGACCGGTTCCATCGCGCAGGATCGACAGGTTCCAAGAAACTCAAAGCCTTCTTGATCGATCAAAAGGTCGACCGACTCGAACGCGACCGGTTGTGGCTCTTGTGCGACGCGCAGGGAGAGGTGCTGTGGATCGTCGGGAAGTGGAAATCCAACCGGGTGGTGGCCGATGCCGGACCGGGCGCCTGGGAGGTGTCCGTCGCAAGCAGGAGCAGGGGTCGTCCGTTAGAGAAGGGCAGGGTGCGCCAAGACCAGAAAATCCAGACGGGAGAATAGGTTGAGGGCTGTGGCGGTTGCTGTTAGCTTGTCGGCTTTTCTCGAGCGGCCGCAGGCGCTGGAAGAGATGCTCGAGGGTGCATGACTCGCGGAACTGGGCGTCGCGGGGTCGGGTCAGGACGGAAGGAACACGATGCGTTCGAACTACAAGACCATCCTCCTGTGGCTGGTGCTGATCGCCATCTTCGGGGCGCTGTACTCGCAGCTCAACCCGTTCAAGACCGAGCTGAAGGAGATGCCCTTCAGCGAGTTCCTGAAGAAGGCCGACGCCATGGAAGTGGCCTCGGTCAACATCAAGGGCGTCGAGTACAAGGGCAAGCTGAAGGACAACACCGAGTTCGTCTCGCGAGGCCCCCAGCTCGTGGACTCGGCGCTCCTGGGCCGGCTCGACAAGAACGGCGTCCAGTACACCTACGACAAGGACGAGCAGAACTCGACCTGGGTCCAGCTCCTGGTCCAGGCGATGCCGCTGGTCATCGTCTTCATCTTCTTCATCTTCATCATGCGGCAGCTGCAGGGCAGCGGCGGCAAGGCGATGAGCTTCGGCAAGAGCAAGGCGAAGCTGCTCTCCGAGCACCACAACAAGGTCACCTTCTCCGACGTCGCGGGCATCGAGGAGGCCAAGGAGGAGCTCGAGGAGATCATCGCGTTCCTCAAGGACCCGAAGAAGTTCACCAAGCTGGGCGGGCGCATCCCCAAGGGCGTGCTGCTCATGGGGCCTCCGGGCACCGGCAAGACGCTGCTCGCCCGGGCCATCGCCGGCGAGGCGGGCGTGCCCTTCTTCTCCATCTCCGGCTCGGACTTCGTCGAGATGTTCGTGGGCGTCGGCGCCAGCCGCGTGCGCGACCTCTTCGAGCAGGGCAAGAAGAACGCCCCCTGCATCATCTTCATCGACGAGATCGACGCGGTGGGCCGTCACCGCGGCGCGGGCCTGGGCGGCGGCCACGACGAGCGCGAGCAGACGCTGAACCAGCTGCTGGTGGAGATGGACGGCTTCGAGGCCAACGAGGGCGTCATCCTCATCGCCGCGACCAACCGCCCGGACGTGCTCGACCCGGCGCTGCAGCGCCCCGGCCGCTTCGACCGCCGCATCGTGGTCCCGCGCCCCGACGTGAAGGGCCGCCTGGGCATCCTGCAGGTGCACACCAAGCGCGTCCCGCTGGCCCCCGAGGTGGACCTCGAGATCATCGCGCGCGGCACCCCTGGCTTCGCCGGCGCCGACCTGGAGAACCTGGTCAACGAGGGGGCGCTGCTGGCCGCCCGCCAGAACAAGGACAAGGTCTTCATGGTCGACCTGGAGGCGGCCAAGGACAAGGTGATGATGGGCGTGGAGCGCCGCAGCATGATCATCTCCGACAAGGAGAAGCGGAACACCGCGGTCCACGAGGCAGGGCACACCATCGTCGCCAAGATGCTTCCCGAGGCGGACCCGGTCCACAAGGTCACCATCATCCCGCGCGGCCCCGCGCTGGGGCTGACGCACCAGCTGCCCACCGAGGACCGGCTCAGCGCCAACGTCGGGTTCATCAAGTCGATCATCGCGGTGCTCATGGGCGGCCGCGTCGCCGAGAGCGTGGTCCTGGGCGACATCACCTCGGGTGCAGCCAACGACATCGAGCGGGCCACCGACCTCGCGCGCCGCATGGTCTGCGAGTGGGGCATGAGCGAGAAGCTCGGGCCGCTCTCGTTCGGGCACAAGGAGGACACCGTCTTTTTGGGCCGCGAGTTCGGTCGCTCGCCCGACTACAGCCCGGACACCGCCGTGCAGATCGACGCCGAGGTCCGCCGCCTGGTCACCGAGGGCTACGCCACCGCGACGCGCATCATCACCGAGCACCGCGAGGCGTTGAACCGCATCTCCGAGGCGCTCCTGGAGTACGAGACGCTGGACGGCGAGGACATCGAGAACCTGGTCGCCGGCCGGCCGCTGGTGAAGGCCAAGCCGCCGCCCCGCTCCAACTCCACGCCCCCCAAGGTCGAGAAGAAGGAGAAGAAGAAGATCCTCGACGCGCTCGAGGGCCTGGGCAAGCCGCCCACCCCGGAGCCGGGCAAGAGCTAGCGAGGCACGAAGAGCCGTGGCCGAGGCGCGGGACCCGCTGGGGACCGCGCCTTCGCCTTTTCTCGCACGGAGTCCTCCCATGTCCATCACCGTCCGGGTCGTCAGCGCCGAGAGCGAGTCGCTGCTCGCCCTGCACCTGCACCGCATCGGCCGCGAGGGCGCGGCGGCCAGCGGTCAGGCGGGCTTCAGACTCCTGGTCACCGGCCTCTCCCGCGCCGCGCTGGCGGCCTGCACGAGCCTTCCTTCCGCGCTCGCCGGCGACCCCGAGCGGGCGCCGGGGACCTTGCTGCTCTGGGGCCAGGCCGCGCAGCTCAAGGCGGCGGCGGACCGGCTGGACTCGCAGGGGGGGGAGCTGGCCGCGCTGGCCCGCGTGCTCCGCGCGACGCTCGAGCGGCAGACCGGGCGTCCCGGCGTCATGCAGATCGGCCGGCGGACCTTCGAGTGGGGCAGCCGCACCTTCGTCATGGGCATCGTCAACGTGACCCCCGACTCCTTCTCCGACGGCGGGCGGCACCTCGACGCCGACGCGGCGGTGGCGGCCGGCGAGCGGATGGTCGGGGAGGGTGCCGACCTGCTCGACGTGGGCGGCGAGTCCACTCGTCCGGGCTCGGACCCGGTGCCGGTGCAGCAGGAGCTGGACCGCGTGCTCCCGGTGATCGAGCGGCTGGCGAAGCGGGTGGACGCGCCGCTCTCGGTGGACACCACCAAGGCCGCGGTGGCCGAGGCCGCGCTGCGCGCCGGGGCCAGCTTCGTCAACGACGTCTCCGGGTTCATGCTCGACCCGGAGATGGCCTCCACCTGCGCCCGCCACGGCGCCGCCGCCTGCGCGATGCACCTGCGCGGCACCCCGCGGACGATGCAGCAGAACCCGACCTACCTGGACGTCGTGGGCGAGGTGCTGGAGGGGCTCGCGGGCTCGCTCGCCATCGCCGCGCGGTGCGGCCTGCCGGAGCAGCGGGTGGTGCTGGACCCCGGGATAGGCTTCGGGAAGACGGCCGCGCAGAACCTGTTCCTGCTGCGCAACGTCGCCCAGCTGCGGTCGCTGGGCCGGCCGCTGCTGGTGGGCGCCTCGCGCAAGTCCTTCCTCGGCGTCGTGACCGGCCGTCCGGTCGACCAGCGCCTGGCCGGGTCGCTCGCCGTGGCCACGCACGCGGCGCTGGCCGGGGTCGAGCTGGTGCGGGTCCACGACGTGGGGGAGACCTTGCTCGCCGTCCGGGTCGCCGAGGCCCTGCGCGAGGCCCGGGACGGGGGCGTCGCGTACCTCGAAGGGTGAGGGCACGGAGCTGCTTGCCTCGGGTGCGCAAAGCTGGTTGAACCCTGCGCGCCACGCACGACACAGGATGGTCATGAATCCCAGCGCCAGCACCCGCAAGCTCTTCGGCACCGACGGCATCCGCGGTGTCGCCAACGTCTACCCCATGACCACCGAGGTCGCGATGCAGGCCGGCCGCGCCCTGGCCGACATCATCCGCAACGGCTCGCACCGGCACCGGGTGGTCATCGGCAAGGACACGCGGCTGTCGGGCTACATGCTGGAGATGGCGCTGGCCGCGGGCGTCTGCTCCATGGGCGTGGACGTGCTGCTGGTCGGCCCGCTCTCCACCCCGGGCATCGCCTTCGTGACGCAGTCCATGCGCGCCGACGCGGGCGCGGTGATCAGCGCGTCGCACAACCCGTACCAGGACAACGGCATCAAGTTCTTCGCCCGCGACGGCTTCAAGCTGCCGGACGAGACCGAGGCGCGCCTCGAGGCGCTGATGGCCAGCACCTCCATCGACGAGCTGCGCCCCACGGCGACCAAGGTGGGCAAGGCCTTCCGCATCGACGACGCCGCGGGCCGCTACATCGTCTACCTGAAGAACACCTTCCCCAAGGAGATGACCCTCGACGGCCTGACCATCGTCGTCGACTGCGCCAACGGCGCGGCCTACAAGGTCGCCCCCGCGGTCTTCGAGGAGCTGGGCGCGAAGGTCATCAAGCTGGGCGTCTCGCCCGACGGGACCAACATCAACGCCCGCTGCGGCGCGCTCTACCCCGAGAGCCTCGCCAAGGCGGTGCTCAAGCACGAGGCGCACCTGGGCATCGCCCTCGACGGGGACGCGGACCGGGTGATCGTCGTGGACGAGAAGGGCGAGGTGGTCGACGGCGACGCGATCATGGCGATCTGCGCGCGCGACCTCCTGGCCCAGAAGCGGCTGGCCAAGAAGACCGTGGTGGCCACGGTGATGAGCAACCAGGGCCTGGAGATCGCGCTGGCCCAGATGGGCGCGAAGCTCGTGCGCACCAAGGTGGGCGACCGGTACGTGGTCGAGGAGATGCGCCGGCACGGCTACAACTTCGGCGGCGAGCAGAGCGGCCACCTCATCTTCCTGGACAGCGCCACCACCGGGGACGGGGTCATCGCCGCGCTCGAGCTGCTGGCGGTGATGCAGAAGACCGGCGCCGCGCTCTCGGACCTGAAGCGGCTCTTCGTGCCGCTGCCGCAGACGCAGGTGAACCTGCCCATCAAGCAGAAGCGGGACCTCGCGGCGCTGCCTGGGGTCACCCGGGCCATCAAGCACGCCGAGTCGAAGCTGGGCCGCGAGGGCCGGGTCCTGGTGCGGTTCAGCGGGACCGAGCTCAAGGTCCGGGTGCTGGTCGAGGGACCGACGAGGAAGACCAACGACGAGCTGGCCGACGGGATCGTGTCGGAGCTGAAGAAGGCCCTGGGATGAGGGGGCACGCGATGCGATTCGGCTGGATGACAGCGTTTCTCTCGGCGGTCGGATTGGCGCTCGCGAGCTGTGGGACCACGCCGGTGACGTCTCCGGGCGTTGATGCCGGCGAGGCGATTTCGGTCGAGGACGCCGCGGCCCAGGGGGACTCTGGGCTCGAGGGCGATGCGGGGACGGCGGCGGACGACGCCGCCACCGAGCCGCCCGACGCCGCCGAGCCGGGCCTGGACGCGGGGCCCGTTCCCGACGCCAGCCCCTGCACTGGCGCGTACCCGCCCTACAGCGGGCCCGACGACAGCTACACCTCGCTCGAGACCAAGCGCGACGGCGCCCTGAAGTCGGCGCTGCAGTCCAAGATCAAGTCCGGCCACGACAAGGTGAGCTACGACAGCGCGAAGGGCATCCTCTTCGGCAAGTCGGGCGTCGACGTCCACGGCGGCAAGGTGGAGTGCGTCTACACCGGTGACCTGTTCTCGCCCAACGACCTGGACACCACGGGCGGCTACAACACCGAGCACAGCTGGCCGCAGTCCGACTTCGGCCCCGAGGCGACCACTGCGAAGGGGGACATGCACCACCTCTTCCCCACCGAGCGCAACATCAACAGCTGCCGCAACAGCTACCCGTTCGGCCAGACCGTGGCCCCGCAGGTCAACTGCTCGCGCGGAGGCTCGGAGCGGGGTCCGCGC
>CAZAIE010000416.1:0-6620 GCA_964485035.1 uncultured Myxococcaceae bacterium
GTCCAGCCGCCGGACCTGCTCCGCCTGCACCGTCGCGTCGTCCGGCCGCGGCCGGCCGTCCACCAGCCGCTCGTCGAGAGGCTCGAGGCCCCCCTTGCGCTTCGCCCGCCGCCGATGGTCCGCCGCCACCCGCAAGGTGATCGTCGCCATCCACGCCCGCTCCAGCCCCACCGGGCAGTCCACCTGCCGGCGGTGCACCACCAGGAAGACGTCCTGGGTCGCGTCGTCGAGCTGCGAGCGCTCCACCCCCAACCGACGCAGGTTGCGCCAGACGAACGCGAAGTGCGCCGTGTACAGCCGCTCGAAGGCCTGGGCCTCGGCCAGCGCCTTCGGGCCAGCGGGGTCGGAGTGCACTCCGGGAAGGTGGCCGGAGGGGTCGGAAACCATCACGGGAGGTCGTCCCCGGACGGACGGAGCTGCTCACGTTGCGGCGGGCGGAGGCGCATGTGCCGGGCATTCTGCCCACCGCCCGCAGACGCGACAAGCCCACGCCGGGGGAGCCTGCCTCTCATCTTCGCCTGGCCTTGCGCCCACGCAGCGCGAGCAGCAACACCGCCCATCCCAGCCCCACCATCGGCCCCGCGCCGGCGCTGCACCCGCAGCCCGAGTCGGAAGCCACCCCTTCGCCAGCATCGGTCCCCGCCGAGCCGTCCCGGACGCCTCCCGCATCCGCGGGAGCAACCGCCGCATCTGCGGGAACCGGGCCGCCGTCCACGAGCGGGGATGCTGCATCCGTCGGTCCAGGCATGGCTGCGTCCAGGGCCGGCGACGCTGCATCCCTCCCGGGTCCTGCTGCATCCGGCCCTGCGCTCCCCGCATCCGCCTGCGGGGCGCACAGCCCCTCCATGCCCGGACACGCACAGCCGTCGGCGCACGGCCGGAAGCGGTTCCACACCGCACGGGTGAAGGCGGTCCCGTAGCTCCCGCCGTCCTTCGAGGTCCCGTGCTTGGCGACGTAGCGGCCCGTCCCCGGGCGGCACACGCACGTCCCCAGCGGCTGCGACGCGCAGTTCGCCGGACTCGACGGATCGAGCGGGGATGCTGCATCACACGGGTCCGGCGCCGCCCAGGCCCCGAAGTCCACCCAGCGGTCGATGTACTCCAGCGCCAGCGCGTGACCATCGTCCCGCGGCCAGGCCGCGCCCAGCCCGGGCACCAGGGCCGCGGTCAGCGTGTACGCCTTCAGGCACGGCGAGAAGATCTGCTGGTAGCTCGTGCCCGGGTCTCCTCCGTCGATGAACCCGAACGGGTCCGCGCAGATCCGGTTGCAGCTCCCCGGCCAGTCCGGGTAGCAGCGCCCGATGTACTCGCTGGTCTGGCACTGCCCCAGGCCCCCTGCCGCAGGGTGCGAGCCGTAGAGCACCTCGCCCGGACCGCCCCGCGCACCCTGGGAGTCCGCCAGCGGGCTCCAGTAGATCTGGCTGCGCTCCGCGAACCGTCCCCGCGCCATCCCCGTCATCGCCACCGCCCAGTCCGGCCGCTCCAGCAGCGCCGCCGCGAGGTACGGCCACATCATCGGCCCCATCGCGTGGCCTCCGTTCGGGCTCCAGGACACGGAAACCGGAGGCAGGAGCATGTGGTACAGGTCGATGCCCCGCTGGACCACGCAGGCGGCCGCTCGCTCCGTCCGGTCGGCGAAGAGCACGCGCAGCAGGCGGTCCCCCTGGCTCGCCGCGACGTAGCCGTGGTAACCCCGCGACTCGCCCACGTTCAGGTAGCCCTTGAAGTACTGGTTCGGGTACCCGCCCATGAACATCAACTCGTTCTGGCAGAGCGTCTCCTCGGTGCGCGCCATGGGCGCCAGCGTGAACCCGTCGGTGGGCAGCCGCGGCAGCCGGTCGAGCCGCGCCTGCGCGACGGGGATCAGCGGGCGCGCGGTCCCCACGAAGGGCGGACGGAAGTAGCCGCCGCCGGTGCCGTCCGGGGGTGGTGCGTCCAGCACCGTGAGCACCGCCGTCCAGTAGAGGCAGTGGCGCGGCTCGGGCATCTTGTCCGCCGCGCTGCAGTCCGCCCCCACCACCTCGTCCTGGAAGGAGACCGACTTCACCAGCGCGTCCCCGGCGTGGGCCACGAAGGGCGCACTCGCGGTCGGGTTGCGGACCGGAGGTTCGGCCGCGGCCGAGTAGCCCGTGCGCGAGTCGAAGGCCTGGCCGTTCCCGGACACGTTCAGCATCCAGCCGTTGCAGGTCGTCCCCCCGCAGTCGGTGCTCACCTCCGGGAAGATCTCCACGATGGGGACGCCGCCCGCCGGCGCGGCGATCCACGGGGAGCCGTCCACGAACCTCCCGCAGGGCACCGCGCTCGCGAAGCGGAAGCGGATGGTCGCCTGGCCGGTGGCGCTGCAGCCGCTGCACGAGGCCGCACTGCGCGCCGCGGCCGCCGAGGGCTCCGGGGAGAGCACCTCGACCTCGGTGCAGGTCTGCGCGCGCAGCGACCGCGGCGCCGCCAGGGCCGCCAGCAGCGCGAGGAAGGGCAGGGCGTACAAACGAGGGCAGCGGGTCATCGGAGCCTCCCACGGAAAGGTGCATTCTGCCCGACCTTGGGGGACGTGGCTGCGTTGCGCAGCAGGACCGACCGTCCGGGCCGCGCCCGCTCGACGTCCGGGTACCCAGCTCGCCCGCCGGGTGGCAGACTGCGACCCGTCATGACCGAAGCCACTGCCCAGGAACTCGCCCACGCCGCCGACCGCGAGAAGCGGTTCGTCGCCACCACCTCCGTCGTCGCCGCGGTGCTGCTCACCGGCACCAAGATCGTCGTCGGCGTGCTCACCGGCTCCCTGGGCATCCTCTCCGAAGCGGCGCACTCCGCGCTGGACTTGGTCGCGGCGCTGGTCACCCTCTGGGCGGTGCGCATCTCCGGGCGACCGGCGGACAAGGAGCACACCTACGGGCACGGGAAGTACGAGAACCTCTCGGCGCTCTTCGAGACCGTGCTGCTGCTCGCCACCTGCGTGTGGATCTTCTACGAGGTGGTGCAGCGGCTCTTCTTCGAGGACGTCCACGTCGAGCCCAGCCCGTGGGCCTTCGGCGTGATGGCCCTCTCCATCGTGGTCGACTACTCCCGTTCCCGGGCGCTGCTGCGGGTCGCCAAGAAGTACAAGAGCCAGGCGCTCGAGGCAGACGCGCTGCACTTCTCCACCGACATCTGGTCCTCCTCGGTGGTCATCGCCGGCCTCGGCGTGGTGACGCTCTCGAAGCACCTGGGCATCCCCTGGCTGGCCAAGGCCGACGCCGTCGCCGCTGCGGTCGTGGCCTGCATCGTCGTCTGGGTGAGCCTGCAGCTGGGCAAGAAGTCCGTGGACGACCTGCTCGACGCCGTCCCCGCCGACTTCGCCGAGAAGGTGGGCCAGGCCGCGCACGTCCCCGGCGTCCTGGACGTGACCAAGGTCCGCATCCGCCGCTCCGGGCCGGAGCTGTTCGCCGACGTGACCGTGACGGTCGCCCGTGACCAGGCCTTCGAGCGCGCCCACGAGGTCGCGGACGTCGCCGAGGCGGCCATCCGCAAGGACTTCCCGGGCACGGACGTGGTGGTCCACGTGGAGCCGGTCGCCGCCGGCCACGAGGGGCTCCTCGCCACCGTCCGGCTCCTCGCCAGCCGTCACGGGCTGGGCGCCCACGGCATCCGCCTCTACGAGCACGAGGGCAAGCGGCTCTTGGAGCTGCACCTGGAGGTGGACGAGTCCCTGCGCCTGCGCGACGCCCACGACAAGGTCACCGGCTTCGAGCGGGTGCTCCGCGAGGCCCTACCGCAGGTCGAGCAGGTCGTCAGCCACATCGAGCCCATCGGCGAGGCCTCGGCGGTGCGCCACTCCGCCACCGAGGACGAGCAGCCGGTGCGCCGGGCCCTGGAGTCGCTCTGCGAGGAGAGCGGGGTGCGCTTCGTGCCCCACGAGGTGCTGGTCCAGCGCGTCGGCGCCGAGCTCGCGGTCTCCTTCCACTGCGGGATGGACGCCGAAACCTCCATCGCCGAGGCCCACGCCCTCACCGAGCAGATGGAGAAGAAGCTGCGCGAGCGGCTGCCCCAGCTCGGGCGGGTGACCATCCACTGCGAGCCGCCCGAGGCGTGACGGCCAGCGTCCGGCTCACTCGATGCCGGCCGAGAACTTCATGAACTGCACGCGCTCGAACGCCGCGGCGTTGCCGCCCCGGGCCTGGCTCATGGCGCCGCGGAAGCCGTCGAGGCTGGCGTGCCCGGCGCTGCGCATCCAGCCCTCGAGCTCGTCGAGCAGCACGCGCAGGTGTCCCAGCCCGTGCTGGTACAGCGCGGACACCACCTGCACCGCCCGCGCGCCCGCGAGCAGCTGCTTCACCACCGCCGCCCCGTCGTGGATGCCCGAGGCAGCGGCGAGGTCGCAGCCCGCCTGGCCGGAGAGCACCGAGATCCACCGCAGGGCGAGGAGGTGCTCGTCCTGGGCGCTGACGAAGCGCGCCGGCACCACCTGTTGCTTCTCGATGTCGAAGTCGAGCTGGAAGAGCCGCTGGAACAGGGTGAGCCCGGCCACGCCGGTGCGCGAGAGCCCGAGGAGCAGGTTGGCCGGGCTGGTGAAGTAGGGCGCGAGCTTCAGCGAGATGGGCAGCCGCGTCGCCTGCTTCACCCGCGCGACCACGTCGAAGTACACCTGCTCGGCCTCGGCGGCGGTGCGACGGGGGTCGGTGGAGTGCACGTGCAGGTTCAGCTCCAGCGCGTCGGCTCCGGCCTCCTCCAGCCGCCGCGCGAACTCCAGCCAGCCGCCCGCGCTCACGCAGTGCACGCTGGCGATGACGGGGATGCCGGCGACCCGCTTGGCCTCGCCAACGAGCTTCAGGAAGCTCGCCACGGCGTCCTCCCGCCCGTACTGCGCGATGTAGTCCGCGGCCTCGGGGTGGCCCCAGGCGTCGCCGGCCGAGGAGGCCTTCTCCAGCTCCTCCACCTCGTGGCGGATCTGCTCTTCGAAGAGCGACTTGAGCACCACCGCTCCCGCCCCCGCGTCGGCGCACTGGCGCACCTGCTCGGCGGAGCGGGTCAGCCCGCAGCTCCCGACGATCAGCGGGTTCTTCAGCGTGAGGCCCAGGTAGCGCGTCGAGAGGTCGGTCATTTCTTCCTCGGTCCGTGGAGCAGGGATGGCAGGATAGCGTCTGCCCGGTTTCGCGGGCTACTGCGTCCGTTCATCCACACTGGAGGATCCAGCCGCCCCCGACGACCCGGTCGCCGTCGTAGAGCACCGCGGCCTGACCGGGCGTGACCGCGCGTTGGGCCTCGTCGAACTCCAGCTCAGCGTGGTCGTCGGCGAGCCCGGACACCGAGGCCGGGACTGCGCGGTGCCTGGAGCGGATCTGGGCTTGGACCCGCGAAGGCAGGGGGACGTCACGCGCGCCTGCCAGGGCGATCTCCAGGCGCCGGGTCCAGAGCCGGCCCTCGTCCCGCGTGATGACCACCTCGTTGGTCGCGGCGCGCAGCTCCCTCACGAAGGCGCGGCCGCCCACACTGATGCCCAGCCCCCGCCGCTGTCCGAGCGTGAAGCGGTGCAGCCCCTCGTGGCGTCCGACGACAGTCCCGTCCTCGTCCACGATGTTGCCCAGACGCGCCTGGGCGTCGAACCGCAGGCGCAGCGACTCGCCGAAGCCGTCCTCGCTGATGGAGAAGCACGCGTCCTGGCTCTCGGGGCGCTCGGCCGTGGCCAGTCCGAACTCGCGCGCCAGCTCCCGGACCCGCGTCTTGGTGAGCCCACCCAGCGGCATCAGGGTCACGTCGAGCTGCGCCTGCGAGAGGGAGAAGAGGAAGTAGGACTGGTCCTTGCCGGGGTCGAGGCCGCGGCGCAGGCACGTCCGCCCGGGGCCGGGCCCGACCTGCGCGTAGTGCCCGGTGGCGACGCGGGTCGCGCCCAGCGCCCGGGCCTTGGCGAAGAGCACGCCCCACTTCACGTCCTGGTTGCAGAGGACGCAGGGGTTCGGCGTCTGCCCGCGCGAGTAGGCCTCCCAGCAAGGCTTGAGCACGAAGCGCTCGAACTCGCCGCGCGCATCGACCAGCACGTGGTCCGCGCCGATCCGGTCGGCGACCGCGCGGGCCTGCATCGCCGCCTCGAGGCTGCAGCAGGCGCCACCCAGCGGCTGGTCCTCGCAAGGAAGGAGCTGCAGCGTGATGCCCACGATGGGGACGCCCTGGCGCACCAGCAGGGCCGCGGCCACGGACGAGTCCACCCCGCCGCTCATCGCTACCGCCACCAGCTCCTGGCCCATCGCGCTCGCCTCGAAAACGGTTCCGGCGCGACACCCGCGAGGGGAGCCGCGCCGGGGCCGGTCATACCGCGTTTCTCAGGCGTTGACGAAGCCGTCGAAGAGCGCGCTCGAGAGGTAGCGCTCCCCGGCATCGGGCAGCACCACGACGATCAGCTTGCCCGCGTTCTCGGGAGCCTTGGCCTGCCTGAGCGCCGCCGCGACCGCCGCGCCGCTGGAGATGCCGCAGGTGATGCCCTCCTCGCGGTGGAGGCGCCGCGCCACCTCGATGGCCTCCTCGTTGCTGATGGTCTCGAGCGCGTCGACGACGCCCAGGTCGAGCACGTCCGGCTTGAAGCCCGCGCCGATGCCCTGGATCTTGTGCGGCCCGGGCTTGGGCTCCTCGCCCTTGCGGATGGCCGTCAGCAC
>CAZAIE010000417.1:0-6614 GCA_964485035.1 uncultured Myxococcaceae bacterium
GCCGCGCGCAGGCCCGCGATCGCGAACCGGCGTGCACGCCCGGGGGCGGCCGGGTGGTCATCGAGGTGGTCGCCCCGCGCTTCACCGTGGCCCCATCCTTGGGCGCGAAGCCGGTGGCGATGATGGTGATCTTCACAGACTCGGACGCGGCGTCGTCGTTGATGAGCGAGCCGAAGATGATCTCCGCGTCGGGGTCCGCCGCCTCCTGCACCAGGGTGATGGCCTCGTTGATCTCGTTGAGGGTGAGGTCCTTGGGCCCGGTGATGTTGATGAGCAGGCCGGTCGCGCCGTCCACCGTCGCGTCCTCGAGCAGCGGGCTGGAGATGGCCTGCTGCATCGCGCTCAGCGTGCGCTTCTCGCCCACGCCCAGGCCGGTACCCATCAGCGCGAGCCCCTTGTCCTGCATGATCGCCCGGGCGTCCGCGAAGTCGACGTTGATGTAGCCGTGGTACTGGATGAGGTCGCTGATGCCCTGCACGGCGTTGAGCAGCACCTCGTCGGCGCGGCGGAACGCCTCCAGCAGCGGCAGCTTGTCGTCGTTCAGCGCCAGCAGCCGCTGGTTGGGGATGGTGATCAGCGTGTCCACCGCGGCCTTCAGCTCCACCAGGCCCTGCTCGGCCTGCTTGCGCCGCTTGTTGCCCTCGAACATGAAGGGCTTGGTCACCACACCGACGGTGAGGGCGCCGAGGCTCTTGGCGATGTCCGCCACCACCGGCGCCGCGCCGGTGCCAGTGCCGCCGCCCATGCCCGCGGTCACGAACACCATGTCCGCGCCCTCGAGCGCCTGGGCGATCTCGTCACGCGTCTCCAGCGCCGCGCCCCGGCCGATCTCCGGGTTCGCGCCCGCCCCCAGGCCGCGCGTGATGTCCGTCCCGATCTGGATCTTCTTGGGGGCCTTGTTCGCCGCCAGCGCCTGGATGTCGGTGTTGCAGGCGATGAACTCCACGCGCTCGATGCCGGCGTTGATCATGGTGTTGATGGCGTTGCACCCGCCACCACCGACGCCGATCACCCGGATCCTGGCTGCCTGCTTGATGTCCTGGAACTCGCTCATCTGCCACTCCTTGCATTGCGGGAGGTTCCCTCTCGGGCTCCCGCGTCCCCTCTCGGGGTCTTGGTTCACGTCGCGTTCGGGCTCGGGACGTCGTTCCTAGATGATCTCCTGCAGCCAGCCCTTCATCCGGTCCATCACCTTCCGGTAGATGTTGTCCTCGCGGATCTTGAAGTGCTTCGAGTCCTGGTGCTTGGCTCCGTAGAGCACCAGGCCCACGCCGGTGGCGTACATCGGGCTCTTCACCACGTCGACCAGGCCGCCGATGCCCTTGGGCATCCCGCGGCGCACCGGCAGGCCCATGACCTCCTCGGCGAGCTCGGCCATCCCGGAGAGCAGCGAGCTGCCGCCGGTGATGACCACGCCCGAGGCCAGCAGCTCCTCGTAGCCGCACTTCTGGATCTCGCGGTGCACGAGCTGGAAGATCTCCTCGACGCGCGGCTCGAGGATCTCGCAGAGGATGGACCGGTTGAGCACGCGCGGCTGGCGCCCGCCCACGCTGGGCACCTCGATCTGCTCGTCCTTGTCCACCATGCTCGCCATGGCGCAGCCGAACTTCTGCTTGATGCGCTCGGCCTCGTGCGCGGGCGTGCGCAGCCCGATGGCGATGTCGCTGGTGAGGTTGTTGCCGCCCAGGGCGATGACCGCGGTGTGCACGATGGCGCCGCCCGAGAAGATGGCGATGTCCGTGGTCCCGCCGCCGATGTCCACCAGGCACACGCCCAGCTCGCGCTCGTCCTCGTTGAGGCAGGCCTCGCTGGAGGCCAGCGGCTGCAGCACGATGTCGGCCACGTTCAGACCGGTGCGGTTGGCGCACTTCACGATGTTCTGCGCGCTCGAGACCGCGCCGGTGACGATGTGGACCTTGGCCTCGAGGCGCACGCCCGCCATGCCCAGCGGCTCCTTGATGCCGCCCTGGTCGTCGATGACGAACTCCTGCGGCAGGACGTGGATGACCTCGCGGTCGAGCGGGATGGCGATGGCCTTCGCCGCGTCGATGACCCGGGCGATGTCCGCCTCGCGGACCTCCTTGTCCTTCACCGCGACGATGCCCTGCGAGTTGAACCCCTTGATGTGGCCGCCGGCGATGCCGGTGTACACGGTGGTGATCTCGCAGCCCGCCATCAGCTCGGCCTCTTCGATCGCCCGGCGGATGGACCCGACGGTGGCCTCGATGTTGACGACGACACCCTTGCGCAGCCCCTTCGACGGGTGCGTCCCGATGCCGATGATGTCGATCCCTTCATCGGTCTGCTCGCCCACGATGCAGCAGATCTTCGTGGTGCCGATGTCGAGCCCGACGATGAGCTCCCCGGACTTCTTCGCCATGTGAACTCCACCTCTCTCCTGCTCCAATTGGCCCAGCCATCCCCGGGATTGCTCCCGGCCGCCGTCACGGGGCGCTGTCGCCCCCAAGGCTCTCGCCCGGGCGGATGGTCGAGCTACTGGCCCTCCCCGGCACCTTGCGCCAGCTGGACCGCTACCCAGCCCGGCCGCGTGCGGTTGTCGAGGCGGATGACCTCGGCGCGCGCACCGCGGCTCTTCAGCTCCGTGAGGAGCTGCTCGAGCCGCGTGAACTTTTCCCGGTACTCACCAGTTCCCAGCTTCACCGCGACCGCGTCCCTGCCGCAGTACAGCGTCAGGCCGTCGACCCGGTCGATCTTCACCTCGGACACCGCGGCCACCTTCTCCAGACCCGCCGCGGCATACGCAGCGAGCGCGTCCAGCGCCTCGCGGTACAAGCCCTCGATCTCCTGCTCGTGGCCCAGGTACTCCTCGCGGGTGAGCCCGCGCAGAAGCGGCAGGTCCCCGCCCTCTCCCGGCGCCAGCTTCTTGAACGGGCGGCCCGCGTCGTCCACGTAGTAGAGGCCCCCGAGGTCCGCGAGCGCCGCCGGCTGGTGCTCGATGACCCGCACCACCAGCGTGCGGGGGTAGTCCCGCTCCACCGAGAGGCGGCGCACCCATGGGTGGGCGGACATCGCCTTCTCGGCGACCAGCAGCTCGGCCTGGAAGATGTTGTCGCCCAGCGCGATGCCGGAGAGGCGGGTGAGCTCGTCCTCGCTGGCGTGCTGGAGCCCCTCGTAGGTGAAGCGCTCGATGGCGAACGTGGGCGAGGTGTAGAGGTAGACGCGCGCCTTGGAGGCGACGAAGGCGCTGCCCACGCAGACCCCCACCAGCAGGGCGATGATGCCCACGGCGCGCCCCACCCGCACGGCGGTGCCCGCCGCGGCGGCGCGCACGGCGGCCTGGTCAACCCTCCTGCGGTTCTTGCGTGCTCGGAGCACCGTGGGACCCTCTCTTCCTCAGCCCTTCAGCGACGCGCCCAGGAGCAGCCGCTCGCAGAGCGTGGCGAAGTCGATGCCCTTCCCCGCGGCGATCTTGGGGAGCAGGCTCGCGGCGGTCATGCCGGGCAGCGTGTTGATCTCCAGGATCCAGAACGACCCGTCCGGCTCGAGGATGAGGTCGGAGCGCGTCGCGCCCGAGCAGCCCAGTGCGCGGTGCGCGGCGAGCGCGGTGAAGCAGGCCTTCTGGTACAGCTCCGGCGCGATGGGCGCGGGGAACAGGTACTTGGTGGTCCCGGCCTGGTACTTCGCGCTGTAGTCGTAGAACTCGTTCGCCGGGACGATCTCGATGGCCCCCAGCGCCTCGTCGTCGAGCACCGCGCCCTGGATCTCGCGGCCCTTGATGTACTTCTCCACGAGGATGGCGCCCTTGAGCTTGCCGGCCTCGCGGGCCGCGGCCTTCAGCGCCTCCACGTCCTTGACGATGGTCACCCCCACCGACGAGCCCTCGCCGCTGGGCTTCACCACCGCCGGCAGGCCGAACGGCAGCTGGAACCCGGCGCGCTCGAGGTCGGCGAAGCTTCCGAAGGTCACCGACGGCGGGGTGGGGATGCCGTGCTCGGCGAAGACGCGCTTGGCGGCCACCTTGTCCATCCCCACCGCCGAGGCGAAGACGCCCGAGCCGGTGTACGGGATGAACATCGACTCCAGCAGCCCCTGGATGCAGCCGTCCTCGCCCCAGCGCCCGTGCAGGGCGTTGAAGGCCACCTCGATCCCCTCGTCGAGCAGCCGCTTCGCTACATCCTTCTGCACGTCGATACCGGCCACGACGTAGCCCTTGGAGCGCAGGGCGTCGGCGCAGGCGGCCCCCGTGCGCAGCGACACCTCGCGCTCGGTGGAGAGCCCGCCCATGAGCACGCCGACCTTCTTCCGCTTCAGCTCTTCGACCGTGAAAGCCACGTTTCCGCCTCCTCGCCTACGCCTTGCCGTCCTTCAGCAGCGCCAGCAGCTCCACGCCGCTCTGGTTCACGTCCCCCGCGCCCTGGGTGATCACCAGGTCGCCCGGCTGCACCCGGCGGCGCACCGCCGTCGCCAGCTCTGCCCGGCTGGGCACGAAGGTGACGTCGCGGTGCCCGCACGCACGGATGGCCTCGGCCACGCGCTCGCCGGTGGCATGCGCGATGGGCTCCTCGCCCGCCGCGTACACCTCGGTGACGAAGAGGACGTCCGCGTCGTTGAAGGCGGTGGAGAAGTCGTCCATCAACAGGTGCGTGCGCGAGTAGCGGTGCGGCTGGAAGGCGCACACCACGCGGCGGTTGAAGGCCTGCTTCGCGCCCTTGAGCGTCGCGCGAACCTCCGCGGGGTGGTGGCCGTAGTCGTCGACGACCGTGACCCCCGCCTCCTCGCCGCGAACCGTGAACCGCCGCTGCACCCCGCCGAAGCCGCTGAGCGCCTCGCGCACCACCGGCAGCGGGACCTCGAGCTCCTCGGCGACGGCGATGGTGGCGAGCGCATTCTGGGCGTTGTGGCGGCCCACCATGCGCACCGCGAACTCGCCCAGGTCCTCGCCCCGGCGGTAGACGCGGAACCGGGTCATGAAGCCGTCGAGGCGCACCTCGTCGGCGCGGTACTCGGCCTGGGCGGAGAACCCGTAGGTCACCACCCGCTTCTCGATGAGCGGGAGCAGCGCCTGGACGTTGGGGTGGTCCAGGCACATCACCGCCCTGCCGTAGAAGGGCACCTTGTTGGTGAACTCGACGAAGGCGTCCTTGAGCCGCTCCAGGGTCCCGAAGTGGTCGAGGTGCTCGGGGTCGACGTTGGTGACCACCGCCACAGCCGGCGAGAGCTTGAGGAAGCTTCCGTCGGACTCGTCGGCCTCCACCACCATGAGGTCGCTCTTTCCCAGCTTGGCGTTCGAGCCCAGCGAGTTGAGCTTGCCGCCGACCACCGCGGTGGGGTCGAGGCCGGCCGCGGCGAGCACCGTGGCGATCATCGAGGTGGTGGTGGTCTTGCCGTGGCTTCCGGCGATGGCGATGCCGTACTTCAGCCGCATCAACTCGGCGAGCATCTCCGCGCGGGGGATGACCGGCACCTTGCGTGCGCGGGCGACGACCACCTCGGGGTTGTCGCGCTTCACCGCCGAGCTGATCACCACCACGTCGCACTCGCCGACGTTCTCGGCGCGGTGCGGCCCGGTGTGCACGGTGGCGCCGAGCGACTCGAGCCGCCGCGTCGTCTCCGAGGCCTTGAGGTCGCTGCCCAGCACGGTGTAGCCGAGGTTGAGCAGCACCTCGGCGATGCCGGACATGCCGATGCCGCCGATGCCCACGAAGTGGACACGGGCCTTGCGGTCGTGCCGCCCCGGCGAGGCCGACGCTGCGGCGTGTTCGTTCACAGGTCCCATGCGCTACGCCTTCCTCCCATCCGGTCCCCACTTCTGCCGGGACATCTCCACCAACACGTCGATGATTTCCCGCGCCGCCTCGGGTCGACCGAGCGAGCCCGCGGACTTCTCCATCTGCCGGCGGCGCTCGGGGTCCATCAGCGCGACCACTTCCTTCGCCAGCCGCTCCCCCGTCAGCTCCTTCTCGAGGATCATCACGGCGGCGCCCGCGTCGGTCAGCGAGCGGGCGTTCAGCTCCTGGTGGTTGTCGGCCGCGGCGGCGAACGGGACCAGGATGGCGGCCTTCTTGGCCACCGTGAGCTCCGCGAGGGTGGTGGCCCCGGCGCGGCAGACGATGGCGTCGGCGCGGGCGTAGGCCCCGGACATGTCGCGGATGAACTCGAAGACCTCGGCGTTGGCGCTCTGCTGGGCGTACTTCTCGCGCACCGGGTCGGCGTCCTTCTCGCCCGTCTGGTGCTGGATCACCAGGCGGTCGCGGACGGAGTCGAGGAAGGGCACCGCCTCGAGCATCTTCTGGTTGAGGATGTGCGAGCCCTGCGAGCCGCCGAACACCAGCAGGTTGAACTTCTCGTGCGGGACGGTGTTCTTCAGGTAGTTGTCGAGCAGCTGGCGGCGGATGGGGTTGCCCAGCAGCTGCACCTTGCGCTTGGGGAAGTGGCGGCCCGCCTCGGGGAACGCGGTGAGCACCGTCCGCGCGAAGTGCGCGAGGGTGCGGTTGGTGAACCCGGGGTAGGCGTTCTGCTCCTGCACCGCGGTGGGGATGCCCATGAGCCACGCGGCGAGCACCACCGGCCCGCTCGCGTACCCGCCCACGCCCACCACCACGTCGGGCTTGAACAGCCGCAGGATGGCCATCTTCCAGTCGATGGCCATCCTG
>CAZAIE010000418.1:0-6611 GCA_964485035.1 uncultured Myxococcaceae bacterium
CCACTGCGACCACATCCACTGCGACCACATCCACTGCGACCACATCCACTGCGACCACATCCACTGCGACTGCGACCAGTGGAACTGCGACCAGTGCGACTGCGACCAGTGCGACTGCGACCAGTGCGACTGCGACCACGCCCACCGCGACGGCTCCTTCCGCGGCGACCACCTTCACGTGGCAGTACACCGGCATCGGAGACTGCACCGGGAGCGAGTCGGCGAAGTCCAAGGGAGGCATGCCCACCAGCGCCCGCTGTTCCGCGGCCACCGTGGGGAAGGTCGCCGTCTGCTGGGATGGAATGCAACAGCGGAACCCCGGCGTGAACGGCGCGGGGTGCAGCTACAAGACCACCTCTTCCTGCACCGGCGGAGCCAACCCGGGATACCTGTTCACGTGCGTCGCCTCCAGTGGGGCTTCCACGCCCGCAGTTGCACCCGCGAGTGTACCCGCTGCAGCCCCAGCCGCCCCCAAGACGACCTACACGCGCTTCAACTGGGTCCCGCTCGGGATCGGCGGCTGCAACGGCGGCGACGTGACGACCTCGAAGGGCGGGATGCCTGCGAGCGCCAGGTGCACGAAGGCCTTCGCAGGGAAGACCGCCGTCTGCTTCGACGGCAGCGAGTACCGCAACCCGACCGGCTCCGGCCCGGGATGCACCTACAAGAGCGTGCGCGCCGAGCAGTGCCAGGGGGGTTCGGCTCCGGGGTACCTCTACCGCTGCGGGGAGTAGCTCCCGTCACCCCGCGGCGGGGCGCTCGCCATCCCGCGGGGGAAACACCCACGCGAAGAAGCGGTCCAGCAGGCCGGGGCCGTAGCGCCGGAAGAGGTACTTGCGCAGGACGAACTCGGCCGCGAAGAACAGCCCGAGGACGAGGTAGGAGAGCAACCCCGTATAGAGCGCCCACGCTGCGCGCGAGCCGAAGGCCGCGAAGAGCGCGCAGGCCGCACCGTTGGCCACGAAGAAGCCGCACCAGAAGAGGGTGACGCGCCGGCAGTAGACCAGCTCCGCAGCGGAGAGGTGGTCCACCTGCATCCGCGCGAACCGCTCCACCATGCTGCGGCTCCCCGGGCGGAGCGTGACCCCGAACTGCAGCAGCAGGACCGCGTTCACCAATGCCGGGTACGCCAGGACGAACCGCACGTCGTCCGAGACCAGGGCGAGCAGCATCAGCGCCGCCACGGAGATGGGAATACCCACCGCCGAGAGCAGCTCCTTGGGGCGACGGACGAGCGTCTTCACCAGCCCGGGGAGCAGCAGCACCAGCACCAGCAGCCCCACCCCGCGGGTGCTGAAGTGCGAGAGCCCGAAGTACACCGCCGCGGGGTACCCGAGGATCACCACGGCCTGCAGGATGCCCAGGAAGAGCTGCACGCGGCCTCCTCAGCCGGCCTTCTTCGCCGGCGGGTCCAGCTTCACCAGGGAGGGCTCCACCCCCTTCTCGGCGAAGAAGCTGCGCAGCCGCGCCCGGTACTCCTGCTCCAGGCGCGCCGCGCACTCCGCCGGGTCCCCGTGCGGCGGCTGCTGCAACGGCAGCGGCGTGATGGTCATCTCCGCCCGGCGGTCGGGGACGTCGTACCAGGGCTGGCCCCGCATCAGCGTCGGCGGGTCACAGGTGATGAGCACCGGCTGCACCGGCACGTTCGCCCGCGCCGCCATCTCGAACGCGCCCTGGCGGAACCGGTTCAGCCCGTACATCGGCGACCGCGTCCCCTCCGGGAAGATCATCACCGCCGCGCCGCGCTCGAGCGCTTGGACCGCGGCGGTCACCACCGCCGCCGAGGAGAAGATGCCCCCGTCGCCGCCGTCGATGTAGCCGCAGTACTTCAACAGGCGGCCCACCAGCGGGCTGCGGAAGTGGGAGCTCTTGGCCACGCACACCAGCCGTCCCCAGACGCTGATCAGCGCGGTCACGTCCACGAGCGTGGGGTGGTTGGCCACCACCACCACCGGCCCGGACGGCAGCTCCCCGAAGCGCTTCGCCGGGTCGTAGTCGATGAGCCCCCAGAACCGCATGTAGTCGTGGAAGAAGATCCACGAGTCGGCGACCCACTCGCGACAGCGCGCGGCCTTCTCGTCCGGCGTCCCCTTCGCGAGCCGCACCAGCGGGAGGAGCACGTAGGCCAGCACCGCCCCACCGCTGAAGAAGAGCAGGAAGCTGCTCCCAGTGAAGAGCACCCGGTAGACGTGCTTCAGGAAGCGGATCATCGCTGCACCAGGACGAAGGCGACGGCCGCGCCGCCGGCGTGGCTCAGGGTGACCAGCGCCTCGCGTCCCCCGCACTCGGCCATCGCGCGCGCCGCCGCGGGGCCCAGCACCAGCCGCGGGGCGCCGTCCCCCTCGCGGACGACCTCGATCTGCGTCATGGGGATGCCCTCAAAGAGGCCGTGGCCCACCGCCTTCAGGAACGCCTCCTTCGCCGCGAACCGCGCCGCGAAGTGCTCCTCCGCCCTCGCCCGGGCGCGGCAGTAGGCCTGCTCCCCGTCGGTGAAGACGTTCTCGGCGAACCGCGGCGTGCGCTCCAGGCTGCGCGCCATGCGCTCCACGTCCACGATGTCCGTGCCGATGCCCACCACCCCGGCCTTCCGGGCCCGGCGCCTCGCCACGGGACGGCGCTTCTTCGAGGTCGCGGCCATCAGGAGCCTCCCACGGGCTGCATCACCGGCCGGCCCAAGAGCTCGCCCACCGGCACCACCGCGAGCCGGCGCTGCTCCAGCCCGTCGAGCACCGCCTCCACCTCGCCCAGCCAGCGCTCGACCCCGCCCTTCTCCGCCGGCGGCCGCACGTCGTGCAGGAGCACGATGTCCCCCGCCCGGACCCGCTCGAGCACCCGCCGCGCGAGCCCATCGATCCTGAGGTTGCCGAAGTCCATCGGACGGCAGCTGAAGCAGACGCAGTCCAGGCCCAGCCTCTCGAGCACCCCGGGAAGGCGCGGGTTGGTGATGCCCACCGGCGGACGGAAGGCCAGCGCCCGGATCCCCGCGCGAGCGAGCACCTGCTGGCAGGCGGTCACCTCCGCCTCCAGCCGCTCCATCGACCGCAGCATCAGGATGGGGTCGTGGCTCTGCGAGTGGTTGCCCACCTCGTGGCCCTCGGCCCTCATCCTGGCGATGAGGCCCGGGTTCTCCTCGGCGTTGCGCCCCACCACGAAGAAGGCAGCCTTCACCCCACGCCGCGCGAGCAGGTCCAAGAGCCGCGGGGTCGCCTCCGGGTCCGGCCCGTCGTCGAAGGTGAGCGCCACCGCCTGCTGGCTGCGGGAGCCGTGGTTGTGGATGGGGAGGAAGAAGCTCCAGGCCGGGAAGAAGACCGCGACGTTGCACGCCACCACGTAGAGCAGGAGCGGCACCGCCGCGGGCGAGAGCGCGACGCCGAGCGGGAGGGCCCAGGGCTCGACCAGCCACAGGCCAGCAGCAGACAGCAGCGCCGCCACGCCCGTCCCGTGCGCCTTCGAGAACCGCCTGCCTCTGCGCGCCACCTAGATCAACCTCTCCCAGAGCGGGCCGGTGCTGCCCCGCTCGTACTGGCGCCACTGCAGCTTCGCCACCATCTCGCCGCCACCGCCCACGACCCAGTTGCGCCGCCCGTCCGCGTGCGCCTCCACCTGGGCGATCACCTGCGCCAGCGTGATCTCGCGCGGCCGGTAGAACACGGGCTCGATGAGGTCCTGCTCCGCGGCGATCTGGCCCTCGGCCACCGCCGCCTTCCACAGGTCGGTCCCGGGGTAGATGCGCATCCCGCAGAAGAAGAAGAACACCGTCTCCGGGAGCTGGTCAGCGTGGCGCAGCGCGTCTTCCACCGTCGCCTGGGACTCGCCCGGCCCGCCCAGCAGCATGAAGTGCGAGACGTAGAGCCCCGCCGCCTGCGCCGCCGCGTGCGCCGCCTGGACGTCGGCGAAGAGGAAGGGCTTCTGGTAGCGACGCAGCATCTCGTCGCAGAGGGTGTCGGTGCCGAACTCGACGTGCGAGCAGCCCGCCTCGGCGAGCCGCTGGTAGAAGCCGTCGGGCGGCGAGACCGGCGTGAAGAAGGCGCTCCAGGGGACGGTGACCCCCGCCTGTTTCAGCGCCCGGGCCACCTCCAGCGCGTGCGCGGGGCTCGCGTTGAAGGAGGAGTCGGTGATGAAGAGGAACTTGGCTCCGGTCTCCTGCAGCTCGCGCGCGCTGCGCCCCACCTGCCGAAGGTCGATGGGCCGCAGCGCCTTCCCCTCGATGGCCGGGTAGGTGCAGTAGACGCACCGGAACGGGCAGCCGCGCTGGGTCTGCAGGCTGAGCATCCCGCCGTGGGAGAGGTACCACCCCAGCAGCGGGTTCTGGGTCGGGGACGCTCGGACGATCTCGCCCTTCCAGGGAGTCGGACGCGGCGCCGGCATGCCGCGCACCGCCACCCCCACGGGAGGCTCGCCGGCGAGGCGCCCGCCGCCCAGCTCCAGCGCGTCGAGCAGGGACTTGAGCCGCTCGCCCTCGCCCACGATGCCGTAGTCCGCGCCCAGCGCCCGGAGCAGCTCTCCGGGGAAGAGCGTGTAGCCCGCGCCGCCGAGGATGACCGGGGCCTGCGTCACCCGCCGCACCGCGTCCACCACCGCCTTCATGTCGCCGAGAAAGGCCTTGAGGTCCGCGGAGTCGGTGTTGTCGATGTTGCGGATGGAGATGCCCACCGCGTCGGGGGCGAAGTCGCGCACCGCCTCGGCGATGGGGCTCGCCTCGTCTCCCGGGGCGACAGGGCAGAGGTCGAGCACCCGGCCCACGTGCGGAGCGAGCCCACCGGCCACGTAGTCGAGGCCCAGCGGGTAGACCGGGTACGGCACCTTCAGGTGGTTGAACGAGACGAGGAGGACCTTCATGCCTTGACCTTGAACCCCCGGGTCATCCAGCCCTTGGCCACGACCAGCATCACCGTGGAGGCCATGGCGATGCAGGCGTAGATGAACCACATCGTCGTCGGGCGCTGCTCCCCGTGCTCGGGGCAGTACTTCATCAGGAACCACCCGGCGTAGAGCGGGACGATGAGCTTGGTGAGGAACCAGGGGAGCTGCGCCACCCCCATGTACTGACCGGTGCGGCCCTTGGGCGCGATCTCCGCGGCGTACTGCAGGAACCGCGGCTGCCACATCGCCTCGCCGATGGTGGAGAGGATGATGAAGGCCACCAGCAGCCAGAGGTTGGTCCCGAGCGCGAGCAGGAACGTCGGGGCAGCCATCACCAGGGTCCCGACGATCATCATCGTGTAGACGTTGGCCTTGCGCGTCGCCGCCGCGATGAACGGCAGCAGCACGAAGATGAGCACCGGGTTGAAGGCCGAGGCCGCCTCGAAGTTCGTGCCGATCCACTCGCCCCGGTAGGCGCGCTCGACGTACTTCGGGAGGGTGAGCCAGTTGTAGGCGAAGAGGGTCTGGACCGGGATGAGGGCGAAGATGAAGAAGGTGAAGCGCAGGTCGGCGAGGGGGTGCTGCTTGAGCCACTCGACGATGCCGGCAGGCTTGGGCTTCTCTTCCTCCTTCTTCGTCCCCGCGGCGCGCTCTTCCTCGCCGCGCTGCTGCTCCACCTCTGCCAGCGTCTTCTCGATGGTCCTGCGGTTGAGCAGCACGCTGGTGATGAACAGTCCGACCGCCGCCACGCCCACCAGCACCCAGAACATGCCGGAGATGTCGATCCGCTCGCGGAGCTTGGGGAAGAAGAAGGGCATGAAGCCGCCCAGGTTGTTGAAGGCGTAGAGCATCGCGTAGGCCATCGCCGAGGTCTTCGCGGTGGTGAGCTGGCGCGCGGCGGCGTACAGGCTCGGCTGGTACATCCCGAACCCGATCACGATGAAGAGAATCCCGAGGAGCGCGAGCAGGTTCGCCGCGCTGAAGTAGCCCCCGCTGCCAAGGCCGAGCAGGGGGACCGACGCGAGCACGATGCGGCCCACCAGCATGAAGACGATCGCCGCGAGGATGGCGAAACGAATCCCCTTCTTGTCGCAGACCCCGCCCAGCGCGAGCTGCGTGAAGGTGATGCCGAAGGTGAGCACCCCGGTCATCACGCTGGCCTGGTGGTCGTCGAGGGCCAGGTACTTGCTGAAGTACATCGACAGGTAGCCGAGGATGCCCCAGTAGACGATGCCTTCCAGGAAGTAGCTGAGGTTGACGCCCCAGAGAGCCCGGGGCGCCTTCACGAAGTCCACGAAGGGCTGCGTGATCTCCTTGAGGGGGTTCGGACGCTCTTCCTCGACCGCGCTCGGGTTGGCGACGGACTCTTCGCTCATGGGGAACCTTCTGGCTGGCGGTTCTCGGCTGGGGTGCTGAAGGGGCGCGCATTCTAGCGAGCCCCCGACAGCCCCGACAGTCGAAAGTCGAGCCTTTTCGGGTCCCTACGTTCGGGCAGCTACCGGCGCCGGCGGCGCAGCGCGAGGAGCGAGCCCAGGACTGCCAGCGGTCCCAGGCCATTCGCCCCTGCCCCGCAGCCGCAGCCGCCCTCGACCTCGTCGGCGTCGCTCCCAGGCCCGGCCACCCCGCCGTCGACCCGCGGCCCCGCTGCGTCAGCGAGGTCGGCACCCGTGCCCCCGTCCTCGACCTCGGCGCGCGCGTCGGTGCGCCGCGAAGCGTCCGTCGCTGGCCTCGCCGCGTCCCCCCCGGGC
>CAZAIE010000419.1:0-6607 GCA_964485035.1 uncultured Myxococcaceae bacterium
ACTCCCAGGAGTCCGTCGCCCCCGCCGAGCCGGTCGCCGAGGCCACTGCTGCCGAGGTGCGCCCGGAAGAGGCGCGACGCTCCCTCGCCGAGCTCGAGCTGGTGAGGGAGAACGATGGGCTCACCGCCGCGCTGGAGCGGGCGCTGGAGCAGGCCGAGCGCGACCCCCGGCTGCTGCGCCGTGCCGCTCCCCGCGACCGGGTGGACGTCGCCGGCCTCGCGGGCCGCATCGCCACGGTGGCGGGGACGCCGGTCGCCGAGCCGGTGGAGAAGTGGACCTTCGGCAAGGCCAAGGCCGCGCTCGACGCCGCGACCGACCGCCACGCGATCATCGGGGTGACGCTGCGGTTCGCGCTGCGGACCTTCGACTTCGCCGCCGCCTTCGCCGTGGTGGGAGGCAACGCCGTGGGCTGGACCGCGCTCACCGGCCCCGGCTTCTGCCCGGAGCGGGTGGAGCGGGTGAGCCTGCCCCTGGACGCCCCCAGCGTGCTGCGCACCGTGCTCTTCACCCGCGGCCGCTACCTCGGTCCCATCCCCACCGACCCCATCTCGCAGCAGCTGGTGGCGGGCATGGAGCGGCCGCAGCCGACGGTCGCGTTCGTCTGCCCCATCGAGGTGCGCGAGCGTCCGGTGGCCATCCTCTACGCCGACGCGGTGGGGCGCTCCGCCTCCGACAAGCGGGTGGCGGAGCTGGTGGCCTTCGCGCAGCTGCTGAGCCGGCGGCTGGAGCGGCTCATTGTCGAGAACAAGCGGCGGCTCAGCGCCGCGGCGGCCGAGGCCCCGGCGCCCGCCCCCGAGCCGCCCGCCCCGCCTCCCGTAGAGCCCGCCGCCGACCGCGTCGAGGTTCCCGCTCCGCCTCCGCCTCCTGCCGGCTTCCTGGTCGAGCCGACCCCGACGGCCGCCGAGCTCTTCGCGCGCAGCCCCGCGCGGCGCACCCGGAAGACGGGCGCCGGTCCGGCGCTCCCCGCACTCGCGCCGATGCGCGCCCCCGGCGTCTCGCGGCTGGGCACGGGCCTGGGCTCGCCCCCGGCGGTGGACGAACTCTTCCTGGCCGCCGACCGGCTGGTGGGGACGGACCTCGCCGAGCGCGCGCGGGCGCTGGGCGTGCTCTCCCGGGCCCCGGACGTGGCCGCCGCGGTGCTGGCCACCCGCTTCCCCGGTCCCCTGCTCCGCGCCCGGGTCCCGGTGACCGAGCTCCCGGCCGCGGAGGAGCTGGGCCCCATCCCGGCGGCGCTCGCGCGGCTGGGGCTGCCCGCCGCCCGCGCGCTGGCGCCGCTGGTGGAGCACCGTGATGTGGACACCCGGTACTACGCGCTGCTCACCGCTGGCCGGCTGCCCTCGGCGGCGCTGGTGGGCCCGGTTGCCGGCCGCGTCTTCGACCACCACCCGGTGGTGGCCAACGCCGCCCGGGTGGCGCTGGCGGCGATGCGGCCCGTCCCCGGGTTCGCGGAGGCGCTGGAGCGGGTCCGCGCAGGGCTGGACGGCCGGGACGCCGAGACCGTGGTCAACGCCGCCAAGGCGCTGGGCCCGCTGCACGATCTGGGCGCGATCACCCGGCTCATCGAGCTGACCGGCCACGAGCTGAAGGCGGTGGCCCAGGGGGCCGCGGACGCGCTGCGGGAGATCACCAAGCAGACGCTGGGCCCCAACCTGGAGCGCTGGGCCCGCTGGTGGGACCAGAACCGCCACCGGCCCCGCTCCGCCTGGCTGGTGGAGGCGCTGCGCCACCGCGACCTGGACATCCGCATCGCCGCCATCGACGAGCTGGTCCGCGCGGTGAACGACAACTTCGGCTACTACGCCGACGCCCCCAAGCCCGAGCGCGACGCCGCCATCCAGCGGTGGATCGCCTGGTACCGCATCGAGGGCAAGGCCACGCCCATCGACTGAGGGCCTATGCGAGCGCGCCGCGGACCGCGGCGAGCAGCTCCCCGGCGCGGAAGGGCTTGTGCAGCACCGGCGCCTTGGTCCCGGGCGGGTTCTCGGAGTAGCCGGTGACGAAGAGCACCTTGAGGTCCGGCCGGCGGCGGCGCAGCTCCACCGCCAGCTCCGGCCCGGTCTGGCCGGGCATCACCACATCGCTGAGCAAGAGGTCCAGCCGCCCCCCGCGCAGCCCCGCTTCCAGCTCCAGCGCCTGCGCTCCGTCCGCGGCCTCCAGCACCTGGTAGCCGGCGTCGCAGAGCACCCGCACCAGCACCCGGCGCACCGTCTGCTCGTCCTCCACCACCAGCACCCGCTCCCCGCGCCCCGGGGCCGACGCGGCGGGCCCGTCGAGCTCGGCCTCCTCCTCGGCCGGGTCGAGCTCGGGCAGGCAGACGGTGAAGACGCTCCCCTTGCCGAGGGCGCTCTTCACGCAGACGCAGCCGCCGCTCTGCTGGGCGATGCCGTACACGGTCGAGAGCCCCAGTCCCGTGCCCCGGCCCTCGGGCTTGGTGGTGAAGAAGGGCTCGAAGATGCGGGCGCGCGTGGCCTCGTCCATCCCCTCGCCGGTGTCGCAGACCACGAGGTGCACCACCCGCTTCCCCTCCAGCCGGCAGTCCTCGGTCTCCTTGGGCGTCGCCTCGGTGGAGACGGTCAGCTCCCCGCCGTTGGGCATGGCGTCGCGGGCGTTCACCACCAGGTTCACCAGCACCTGCTCGAGCTGCGCGGGGTCGGCCCGCACCCGGCCGATGGCGGGGGACAGCACGGTGCGCAGGCGGATGCGCTCGCCGATGAGCCGGCGCAGCAGCTTCTCCGTGCCGGCCACGAGGTGGTTCAGGTCCAGCACCCGCGGCACCAGCTCCTGCTTGCGGCTGAAGGCGAGGAGCTGGCGTACCACCTCCGCGGCGCGCCCCGCGGCCGCGTAGATCTCCTCGGCGTACTCCCGCTGCTCCGAGGACTCGCCCAGCTCGCGCAGGAGCAGGTCGCCGTTGCCGATGATGACGCTGAGCAGGTTGTTGAAGTCGTGCGCCACGCCGCCCGCGAGCCTGCCGATGGCGTCCATCTTCTGCGCGTGGACCAGCTCCGCCTCCAGCCGCTTGCGCGCGGTGACGTCCTCGAAGACCGCGTGGACCGTGGCCTCGCCGCGGGGGTTCACGTGGCGCACGGCCGACCAGACGATCCACAGGGTGTGGCCATCCTTGTGGCGCATCTTCAGCTCGCGGTGGTTCACCGAGCCGGTCCGCGCCAGCTCCTCCATCAGGTCCGCCCGCTCCTGGGCGTAGACGTAGAGGGAGGCGATGGGCGCCCGGCGCAGCTCGTCGAGCGTCTCGAACCCGAAGATGGAGAGGGCAGCGGGGTTCGCCTCCAGGAACCGGCCCGGCATCTCCACGGTGCTCTGGGAGATGCCCACGTTCACCGACTGCACCAGGGTGCGGTAGCGCTCCTCGCTCTCCGCCAGCTCGCTGAGGCGGCGCTGCAGCTCCGGATAGTGGCTCTTGTGGATGGACTGGTCGCCCAACCCAAGGATCTTGTCGCGCAGCTGGTCCCAGCCTGCCTCGGGCTCAGAGCGCCTCTTCATAGAGCGCCTCGAGGTCCGCCACCGACGGGCGGCGCGGGTTCGTCACCAGGCAGGGGTCGACGAACGCGGCCTGCGCGAGCTGGGGGATGTCCTCCCGCGCGACGCCCAGCTCCCGCAGCGGCTTGGCGGTCCCCACCTGGGAGGAGAGCCGGCGCAGGTCGGCCACCAGAGCCGCCTTGCGCTGCTTCCCCGTCGTTCCCTGCACGGCCAACCCCAGCGCCTGCGCCGCCCGGTCGTAGGCCGCGGGCGCGGAGTCGTAGTTGAAGGCCACCACGTGGGGCAACAGGATGGCGTTGCACAGCCCGTGCGGCAGGTCCAGCCACCCCCCCAGCGCGTGGGCCATGGCGTGGACCGCGCCCAGGCTCGCGTTGGAGAAGGCGAGGCCAGCCTCCAGGCTCGCGAGCATCATCCCGTCCATCGCCTCTCGGTCGTCCTTCACCGCCACCACCCGCTCGAGCCAGGCATGGACCAGGCGCACCCCCTCCTGGGCGTGCAGGTCGGTGAGGGCCGAGGCGGCGTTGGAGGCGATGGCCTCCAGGGCGTGGGTGAGCACGTCCATGCCCGTGCAGGCGCGAAGGAAGGGCGGCGCGGTGGACAGCGTCGTCGAGTCGATGAGCGCGACGTCGGGGACGACCTTGCGGCTGATGATGGCGAACTTCACCCGCCGCCGCGTGGCCAGGATGATGGCGAACTGCGAGATGTCGGCCGCGGTCCCGGCGGTGGTGGGGATGCCCACCAGCGGCGGACCGGGCTCCGGGGCCTCGTCCACGCCCTCGAAGTCCCCGACGTCCCCTCCGTTCCCCACGACCAGAGCGATGCCCTTGGCCGCGTCAATGGGGCTGCCCCCTCCCACCGCCACCAGTGCGTTGCACTCGTGGGAACGGAAGAACTCGGCACCGGCATGGACCTCGGTGTCCTTCGGGTTGGGCGTTACACCCTCGAACACGCACACCGGAATTCCAGTGGCCTCGACGGCCTTCTGAACCCGCTCCACCCAGCCGGCAGCCCGGACACCCGGATCGGTCACCAGCAGCACTCGACGCGCCCCGAGATTGCGCAGGTAGTGGCCGGCCAGATCCAGAGCGCCATCGCCCACCACCAGCTCCGGCGCAAGGAACTTGCGGAGTTGCATGAGCACTCCTTCGTTTCCCAGGTGGGTAACGACCACGCTGTGAAAAGGCCAGAGCGTAACGATTCGGCGCGGGTGCCGGAAGACCCCGTGGTCGCATCCACCCCGGCCGTCCCCACTGCAAGACCGTGAAATCCCGGGCGTCCCGTCCTGGCTTCGCCCTTGAATGAGCAAGGCGGCCATGAGTCTGCGCACCAAGCTCACCGTCGGCATCGTCGTTCCGGTCCTCCTGGGCTTCCTGGCGCTCCTGGTGTTGGTGCGCTGGAGCGTCCGCGACCAGGCCACCGAGCAGATCGAGTCGGTGCGCAAAGAGCTCGAGGAAGCAGCCGTCCGCGAGCTGCAGGGCAAGGTGGCGGTGGCGTACGCCGCGGTCCAGGACTGCCAGGCGAGGCTGGGAGACGAAGGTCGCACGCAGTGCGCGGCGATGGTGAAGAGCCTGCGCTTCGGGGTGGGCAACCAGAGCTACCTGTGGATCCACTCCAGCGACGCCCAGCCCAAGATGGTGATGCACCCGATGCTCACCAAGCTCGACGGCAACGACATCAGCGACTTCGTGGACAAGAAGCGGTTCGAGAAGATCTCGTTCCGCGGAAAGGTCTACGACTCCAGCGCACCGGAGGTGCAGCACATCCAGCCGGTGAACCTGTTCGTGGACATGAACCGGGCCATCCAGGCCTCGGGGGACCGCACCGGGGTGGTGCGCTACTACTGGCCGGACCCCGCGCGGAGCGCCTCCATCGGCTACGCGAAGATCTCGGCGGTGAAGCTGTTCGAGAAGTGGGGCTGGGTGCTCGGCACCGGCGAGTACGTGGACAACATCGACACCGTGGTGGCCGCGCGGGAGAAGGTGATCGAGGCGGGGGCCGCGGACCTGCAGCGCCTGGTGACCATCGTTGCGGCGGTGCTCGTCCTCGGGCTCCTGGCCTTCGGCTGGTTCTTCTCGCAGAGCCTCGCCCGCCGCGTGGAGCGCGCGACCGAGGCAGCCCGGCAGATGGCGCTGGGCGACTTCGACGTGGAGCTCTCGGACGCGACCCGCGACGAGCTGGGGAACATGGCCTCTGCCTTCCAGGAAATGGCCTCGGCGCAGAAGCAGAAGGCGGACCTGGCGTCGACCATCGCCAAGGGCGACCTGCGCCGCGACGCCGAGCTGGCCTCCGAGCGCGACGTGCTGGGCAAGGCGCTGCGGGACATGCTGGCGAACCTGCGGTCGGTCATCGGCGAGCTGCACACCGCGTTCGAGCAGGTGGCGACCGGGGCCCAGGAGATCAGCGACGCGAGCCAGTCGCTCTCCCAGGGCGCGACGGAGTCGGCGGCCTCGGTCGAGGAGATCACCAGCTCGTCCGTGGAGATCGCCTCGCAGGCGCGGTCGACCTCGGAGCACGCGACTGCGGCGAACCAGCTGGTGGCCACCGCGCGCACCGCCGCAGAGAAGGGCGACAAGGAGATGCGCTCGATGGTCTCGGCGATGACCGAGATCAACGTCGCGAGCGACCAGATCACCAAGGTCATGAAGACCATCGACGACATCGCCTTCCAGACGAACCTCCTGGCCCTGAACGCAGCGGTGGAGGCCGCGCGCGCCGGCAAGCACGGCAAGGGCTTCGCGGTGGTCGCCGAGGAGGTGCGCAACCTCGCCGGCCGCAGCGCCCGCTCGGCGCAGGAGACGAGCGACCTGCTCGCCAACTCGCGCCAGAAGGTACAGCACGGGCTGGCGGTGGCGCAGAGCACCGCGGCGGCCTTCTCGGAGATCGTGGGGAGCGTCGGGAAGATCGCCGGGCTGGTCGGCGAGATCAGCGCGGCGAGCAACGAGCAGGCCTCGGGCATCGCGCAGATCTCCCAGGGCATGGGGCAGATCGACAAGGTCACGCAGCAGACCACCGCCAACGCCGAGGAGGCCGCCTCCGCCTCCGAGGAGCTCGCCGCCAACGCCGCCCAGGTCCGCGACCTCCTGCGACGCTTCCAGGTCTGACCGTCACACCC
>CAZAIE010000420.1:0-6593 GCA_964485035.1 uncultured Myxococcaceae bacterium
GCGGGGGTCTGGGTTTCTTGCGGGTCGGTCATCGTTGCAGCTTCTAAGGAGGCGCGGACTCTAGGGCCCTTCCCCCCCGGCAGTCAAACGACCGTTGAGGGGGCGTTGAGGGGGCCGTGCGAGACGGGGGAAAGTGGCCCGAACATTAGAAGTTTCGATGGCTTCGACGTCGCTTGCTACTGCTGCGCCGCGCCCGGTGGAGCGGCTTGAATCCCCAGTCCGATGTTCTATAGTCCCCGCCCTTCGCCCCCACGTTTCGCAGTTGCAGTTCCCCAGTTCTTCGGAGGTCTTCCATGGCCCGTCGTACGCCGTTCTACGAGGCATTGGTGAAGGCAGGCGGCAAGATCGTCGACTTCGCTGGCTGGGAACTCCCGGTCCAGTTCACCGGGATCATCGAGGAGCACACCGCGGTCCGCACCGCCGCCGGCGTCTTCGACGTGTCCCACATGGGCGAGGTGATGATCACCGGGCCGAAGGCCATGGCCACGACGCAGATGCTCCTTACCAACGACGTGGCGAAGCTGGTGGACGGCCAGGCGGCGTACTCGGGGATGCTCTACGAGAACGGCACCTTCGTGGACGACGTGCTGGTGTACCGCTTCAACCCCGAGAAGTTCCTGGTGGTCATCAACGGCGCCAACGTGGCCAAGGACGTGGCCTGGATGAAGGCCCACGCCAACGGCGCCCAGGTGGACGATCTCTCCGACGAGTACGGGCAGCTCGCGGTGCAGGGCCCCAAGGCCGCCGGCATCGTGCAGCAGCTCACCAAGACCGACCTCTCGAAGATCAAGTGGTACCACCACGGCGGCGAGGGCGAGGTGGGCGGGGTGAAGTGCATCATCGCCCGCACCGGCTACACCGGCGAGGACGGCTTCGAGCTCTATTGCTCGCCCAAGGACGCCCTGCGCCTCTGGTCCGCGCTCTTCGAGGTCGGGGCCAAGGACGGCCTCGTCCCCACCGGCCTGGGCTGCCGCGACAGCCTGCGCCTGGAGATGAAGTACGCGCTCTACGGCAACGACATCGACGACCAGCACACCCCGCTGGAGGCGAACCTCGGGTGGATCGTGAAGATGGACAAGGGCGAGTTCTACGGGCGCCCGGTTCTCGAAAAGCAGAGGAAGGAAGGGGTGACCCGCAAGCTCGTGGGCTTCACCCTCACCGACCGTGGCATCCCCCGCCAGCACTACCCCATCCTCAAGGACGGGCAGAAGGTGGGCGAGGTGACCAGCGGTACCCAGTCGCCCTCCCTGAAGATTCCCATCGGCGTGGCGTACGTCCCCACCGCGCTCTCTGCCGAGGGCTCCACCTTCGACGTCGAGATCCGCGGCAAGCCGGTGCCTGCCAAGGTGGTCAAGACGCCGTTCTACAAGAAGTAGCCGGTCCCCCAGCACCCCCACACCATCTCCTGGAGCTTCCATGGCCAACGTTCCTGCGAACCTCAAGTACACCAAGGACCACGAGTGGGCGAAGGTCGAAGGCAAGACCCTCGTCATGGGCATCACCGCCTTCGCCGCCGAGCAGCTCGGCGACATCGTCTTCGTGGACCTGCCGAAGAAGGGCGCGGCGGTGAAGGCCGGCGCCACCTGCGGCGCGGTGGAGAGCACCAAGGCCGTCTCCGACGTCTTCTGCCCGGTCACCGGGACGGTGGTGGACGTGAACGCCGCCCTCGCGGACGCGCCCGAGACCATCAACCAGGACCCCTACGAGAAGGGCTGGATGGTGAAGATCGAGCTGGCCGACCTCAAGGAGCTCGACGGGCTCATGGACGCCGCCAAGTACCAGGAGCACATGAAGAACTCGGCGCACTAGGCCCGCGCCCGGTCCCTCCCGGGCATGCGTTCGGCTCCCTGCGCGTAGTCATCCCGTGCCCCGCCCGTCGGCGGGGCGCCCTCTTCCGAGGACTGGTCCCATGCGCTACCACCCGCACAGCGACTCCGACGTCGCCTGGATGCTGAAGACCATCGGCGTCGGCTCGCTCGATGCGCTCTTCGACTCCATCCCCAAGGACCTGCAGCTCAAGCGCCCCTTGGACATCCCGGCCGCGATGGACGAGCGCGCGCTCGACGAGCACCTCGCTGCGCTCGCGGCCAAGAACCCCAGCGCCCCGCCGTTCCTGGGCGCCGGCGCCTACCCGCACCACGTCCCCGCGGCGGTCGATCAGCTGCTGCTGCGCAGCGAGTTCTACACGGCGTACACGCCCTACCAGCCGGAGATAGCCCAGGGCACGCTGCAGGCCATCTTCGAGTTCCAGACCTACGTCACGCTCCTCACTGGCCTCGACGTCGCCAATGCCTCGATGTACGACGGCGCGACCGCCACCGCCGAGGCCGCGCTCCTGGCGTGCCGCGTGAAGTCGGGCCGGAACGTGCTCGCGGTCTCCCGCGCGTTGCACCCCGCCTACCGCGAGGTGATGCGCACCTACCTCGAGGCCTCGGGCATCCAGATCCGCGAGGTGGCCTTCGGGGCGGACGGGCGGACCGACCTCGCCGCCGCGAAGCAGGCGCTGCAGGGCGCGGCCGGCCTCATCGTCGGCTACCCCAACTTCTTCGGCGTGGTCGAGCCGGTGAAGGAGCTCGCCGCGCTGGCCCGCGAGGCCGACGCGCTGATGGTCACCGCCACCACCGAGGCGCTGGCCTTCGGGCTGCTCGCCTCGCCCGGGGATCTCGGGGCGGACGTGGCGGTGGGCGAGCTGCAGAGCTTCGGCAACGGCCTGAACTACGGCGGGCCGGGGCTGGGCTTCTTCGCCGCGCGCGAGGCGGTGCTGCGGCAGATGCCGGGGCGCCTGGCGGGCATGACCACCGACCGCAAGGGCCGGCGCGGCTACGTGCTCACGCTCTCCACGCGCGAGCAGCACATCAAGCGCGAGAAGGCCACCTCCAACATCTGCACCAACCACGGGCTGTGCGCCCTGGCGGCCACCATCCATCTCTCGCTGCTGGGCAAGCAGGGGCTGTCGCGGCTGGCGACCCTCAACTGGCAGCGCGCCCGCTACGCCCGCACCGAGCTGCAGAAGGCGGGGCTCCCGGCCACGTTCAGTGGCCCGGTGTTCAACGAGTTCGCCGTGAAGGGAGACGTCGCGGCGATGCAGAAGAAGCTCGCGGCCGCGGGGATCGACGGCGGGTACGCGCTGGGCAGGCACTACCCGGAGTTGAAGGACTCGATGCTGTTCTGTGTCACGGAACTGCACGGCAAGGCCGCCATCGATCGGCTCGCCGCTGCGCTCAAGTAAAGGGGACTGGACCATGGCGAAGACTACGAAGACCGCGACCAAGAAGACCGCCCCGAAGCGCACCGCTCCCAAGACCGGGAAGAAGGCCGCTCCGACTCCGAAGAAGAAGGCCCCCGGCAAGGCCCCGGCCGACGACTCGGTGAAGACCGCCGCGCGCAAGGCCGCCGCGTTCCTGGGGATGGACCCCAACGAGGCCGAGGCCACCGCCGAGAAGCTGCGCGACCAGACCAAGCAGGCCGGCGACCGGATGAAGGAGGAGATGTCCCGCCTCGGCGAGCGCGCCGAGGAGATCTCCAAGAAGCTCGACGCGCAGATGAAGGACGGGATGAAGAAGGTGGAGCAGGCCGCCGACGACATGGCCCGCGGCCTGGGCCTCAAGCCCGAGGAGCTGAACAAGAAGCTCGAGGCCGGCATCGACCGCTGGAGCAAGGAGGCGCAGAAGGTCGCCGACGAGGCCAACGCGGAGATGAAGAAGCTCTACGAGCAGGCCCGCAGCCGCTTCAAGGAGCTGCTCAAGAAGTAGCGCCAGGAGCCCCAACATGAACTTCCCCGAAACCTCGCGCGCGGCGCAGGGGCTCGTCTTCGACGAGCCGCTGATCTTCGAGCGCAAGCCCGGCCAGTGCAGCGGCGCCTCGCTGCCCGCGGCCGAGGTCCCCGAGGTCGATCCCTCCTCGGAGATCCCCAAGGACTACCTGCGCGGCGGCGTCGACGGTCTGCCCTGCCTCTACGAGCCGGAGGTGGTCCGCCACTTCGTGAGGCTCTCGCAGCAGAACTACGGCGTGGACACGGGCCTGTACCCGCTGGGCTCGTGCACCATGAAGTACAACCCCAAGAACGCCGAGGCCGCGGCCCGCCTCCCGGGGTTCGCCCACGTGCACCCGCTGCTCCCGGACGAGCGCGTCCAGGGCGCGCTGGAGCTGATGTGGAACCTGGAGCGGATGCTGGCCGAGGTCTCCGGCTTCGCCGCGGTGACGCTGCAGCCGGCCGCCGGCGCCCACGGCGAGCTCGCGGGCATGATGATGGTCCGCGCCTACCACGTGGCCAAGGGCAAGCCCCGCCACAAGGTGCTCATCCCCGACAGCGCCCACGGCACCAACCCTGCCTCCAGCGCCCTCAACGGGTTCACGGTGGTGGAGCTGAAGTCCGGCCCCGAGGGCATCCTCGACCCGGCGGTGGTCGAGGCGGCGATGGACGAGGACGTCGCCGCGGTGATGATGACCAACCCCAACACGCTGGGCGTCTTCGAGCGCAACGTCGCGCAGATCGCGAAGATCGTCCACGCCAAGGGCGGCCTGGTCTACGGCGACGGCGCGAACATGAACGCGCTGCTCGGCCGCGCCCGCCCCGGCGACATGGGCGTGGACGTGATGCAGTTCAACCTGCACAAGACCTTCGCCACGCCGCACGGTGGCGGCGGCCCGGGCTCCGGTCCGGTGGGCGTGGCCAAGGAGCTGGTCCCCTTCCTCCCCGTCCCGGTGGTGGTGAAGGAGGGCGAGCGCTTCCGGCTGCAGCTGGACTGCCCAGAGACCATCGGCCGGCTACGCACCTTCTGGGGCAACTTCGGGATCATGGTCCGCGCCTACGTCTACATGCGCGAGCTGGGCCCCGACGGCCTGAAGACGGCGTGCGACTTCGCGGTGCTCAACGCCAACTACGTCCGCGCGCTGCTCAAGGACGACTACCACCTGCCCTACGCGACGCCCTCGCTGCACGAGGTGGTGTTCTCCGAGAAGCTGCAGAAGGAGAGCGGCGTCACCACCATGGACGTGGCCAAGCGCCTCATCGACCACGGCTACCACCCGCCCACGGTCTACTTCCCGCTCATCGTCGCCGGCTCCCTGATGATCGAGCCGACCGAGACCGAGTCCCGGGAGAGCATCGAGGCCTTCGTCACCGCGATGAAGACCATCGCCCGCGAGGCCAAGGAGTCGCCCGAGCTGCTCAAGGCCGCGCCCACCCGCGCCTTCCGCGAGCGCCTCGACGAGACCAAGGCGGCGCGCAAGCCGGTGCTGCGCTGGAAGCCGGGCCTCAAGCTCGACTGAGCTGGCTCGCCGACCCGAGAAAACCGAAGGCCCGGTCCCGTGAGGGGGCCGGGCCTTTGTTGATCGGGCGCTCAGTTGGGGCTCAGCACGCGGCCTTGCGCGAAGAGAGGAACTGCTCCACCTGGCCAGTCATCTCGTGCAGCGCCTCGGCGGTGGGGATGTACTTGTGGCGCAGCGGGGCGCCCAGCATCTCGAAGCCACAGTCCTTCAGCGCCGCGTCCACCACGTCGATGGACTGGCCGCCCCACCCGTAGCTGCCGAAGGCGAGGCCCACGCGCTTCTTGGGCGAGAGGCCCTTGAGGTAGGCGAGGAAGCCCGCGACGGTGGGCAGGATGTGGTTGTTCAACGTCGGGGAGCCCACGCACAGGTACTTGGAGGTCACCAGCTCGGTCATGATGTCCGAGATGTGGTTGTCCTTGAGGTCGAAGAGCGCCACCGGGATGCCGCGGTTCTCGAAGGCCCCGCCGATGGCGCGCGCCATCTTCGCGGTCGAGTCCCACATGGTGTCGTAGACCACCAGCGCCCGCTCCTGGGTCTGGTTGGTGGCCCACCGCCGGTACTCATCGAGGATGGTGGAGACGTGCTTGCGCCAGATGAGCCCGTGGCTGGGGGCGATCATCTCCACCGGCAGCCCGCCCACCGCGTCCAGCGCCTTGGAGACCATGGGCTGGAAGCAGAGGACGATGTTGCCGAAGTACTTCTGCGCCTCCTCGATGACCACGTGCAGCGGCAGTTCGTCGTCGAAGCGCTCGGGCGACGCGTAGTGCTGGCCGAAGGCGTCGTTGGAGAAGAGCAGCTTCTCCGCCGCGAGCCAGGTGGCCATGCTGTCCGGCCAGTGGACCATGGGCGTGGTCACGAAGCTCAGCGCCCGGCCGCAGCCGAGGTCGAGCGTGTCGCCGCTCTTCACCACCTGGAACGCCCAGTCCTTGCGGAAGTGGTCGCGCAGCCCCTTCTCGCCGGCGGCGCAGGTGACCAGCTTGGCGTGGCGCGCCACCTCCATCAGCTTCGGCAGCCCGCCGGAGTGGTCCATCTCCACGTGGTTGCAGACCACGTAGTCGATGGTCGCCGGGTCCACCACCGAGGAGATGCGCTCCAGCATCTCGTCGGTGAACTTCTCCTTCACCGTGTCGATGAGCGCGAGCTTCTCGCCCTTCACCAGGTACGCGTTGTAGGTGGTCCCGCGCTGGGTGAGGTAGCCGTGGAAGTTGCGCAGGTTCCAGTCGACGGCGCCCACCCAGTGGATGCCGGGCTTGATCTCTTTGGCGCGCAGCAGGCTGTTCATCGGTGCTCTCGGTGGAAGGGGGTCGGGCAGGGCGTCAGGG
>CAZAIE010000421.1:0-6593 GCA_964485035.1 uncultured Myxococcaceae bacterium
TTCAAGATCCCCGTGCGGATCGAGGTCAGCGACGCCCCACTCCACTCCCCGCGCCCCTGCTCCCGGCCGGCGACGATGCACCTGCGCCGGCCTCGTTCCCTGGAGAAGGCAACGCCACAACCATCGGAGCCGGAACGGAGGGCGCGGGAGGGATGGCCGCCCGCTGCACCGTGACTGCATTCCCGTCCTCGGCGATCCGATCGAACTCGGTCGGCCGCATCACTCCCGGCGCAGGCCCCCGAATCGGCGGCGGGTCCCCGTAGAGCCGACGCATCAAGGGCGCCAACTCAAAGTCGTGCGGACTCGCCGCCTCCCGGTGCAGTGCCTCGCTGAGCGCATCCGCGAACTCGTCGGCGGTCTGGAAGCGCTTGGACGGCTCGCGCTCCAAGGCCTTCATGATGGCTGCGGAGATCTGGGGCGGAAAATCGGGGTCCACTCGCGTCGGGGGCGTGATCAGCCGCTCGCGCACTGCTTGGCGGACTGCCGCCTCGCGCCCTGCATCGAAGAGCGGCCGCTCCAGGCCGAGCGCCGCCTCGTAGAGGACGATTCCCAGCGCGAAGACATCGCTGCGCGCGTCGAGCGGCCCCCCCACGAGTTGCTCGGGGGGCATGTACAGGAGCTTGCCCTTCAACAGCCCCACGCTGGTGTTGCGCTCCGCCGGCTTGGCGATGCCGAAGTCGGCAAGCTTCACGTCGCCGTCGTAGCTCACCAGGATGTTGTGCGGGCTGACGTCGCGGTGGATGAGGTGAAGCGGACGCCCGTCCTCGCCCGCAACGGTCCAGCCATGCCCCAGGGCCTTCCCCACTGCCCGACCGATGTGGGCGGCCAAGAGGGGAGACACCCGCATGCGCGGGTCAGCGCGGTGTCGCGCCAGCGAGTCGGCATGGAGCTTCCGGAGGGTCACTCCATGCACGTACTCCATCGCCAGATAGAGCTCCCCCTGCTCCTCTGCAAAGTCGAAGATCTGGACCACATGCGGGTGGGAGAGGCGCGCGGCGAGCGACGCCTCCTGCATGAACATCTCGCGGAAGCCTGCCTCGCAGGAGAGGCTCGGGAGCATCCGCTTCAGGGCGACGACCTTGGCGAAGCCCCCATGACCCAGGATGCGGGCCAGGTACACCTCTGCCATCCCGCCTGCTGCGAGCCGACCAAGGATCTCGTACTTCCCGAGTCTGTCGCCCGCCAGCAGCTCCACGCTGGCTCCCCCCTTAGTCGTCCGCCAGGTTGATGGTCACCTTCGTCAGCTCCCCCCGCTTCACCGTGACCGGGACCCGCTTGGCCTTCTTCAGCTCCTCGTTGACGACTGTGAGCTGGTACTCCCCCTCCAGCAGCGAGAACTTCGGAAGCGGGTTGGAGCCGAGCTTGCGGTTGCGCAGGTAGATCGTCGCATCCATGGTCACCGGCTTGACCACCACCTGCACCTCTCCGCGGTCGAACTTGTAGGGTTTGGTCACCGTCTCGTCCGAGCGGACCACCACGCTGAAGGCGTACTCGAGCCCCTCGTCACGGTTGGCCAGCACCAGCTGGTGCCGGCCCGCCGGCAGCTTCACCCGGAGCGGCGTGGGGCCGAGTTCCTTCGACCCGGCCCAGACGGTCGCGGGGGGTTCGCAGGTCACCACCAGCGTGCCCGCCCCAGAACCGGCCGGCTGGGCTCCGACCACCGCCCCCGCGCGCCGTTCGAGCTCGAGCACCGCCTTCTGCGGTCCCTCGCCCATGTTCACCACCTGGCGCCGCGTCAGGTACCCATCCTTCGTCGCCTCGATCTCCACGCTCCGGCCCGCCGGAACGTCGACCACCACCGGGGCCTTGCCGACCGACTTGCCATCGAGCGAGATCTCGGCGCCTGGCGGACTGCTCTCCACCGAGAGCTTCGCGGCCGGCGTCTCCCGCTTCTTCAGGACGATGGGGACGTTGACCAGCTCGCCTTCGCGCTCCAGGCGCACCGACACCGCCTGGTCCTCGTAGCCCTCCAACTCGACGAAGACCTTGTGCTCGCCCAAGGGAAGGTTGGGCACCGTCGTCGGGGTCCGCTCACCCAGGGGCCGCGCGTCCAGCAACACCGCAGCTCCCGCCGGCGTAGTCACGATCTTCAACGCCCCGACTGCCTGTTTGGAATTGACCGGAGTCGGGTCGGGCCCCCCGACGGATGGACGTGTCGTGCTGCCGACCTGCGACTGGTAGAACAGGCCCCCCGCCGCAGCCAGCACCGCCACCACCGCCACGCCGATGGCCGCCTTCTTCCGGCCGCTGAGCCGATTTACGAGGCGCGAGACCGAGCTCCCTGAGATGGACGACTCCACCGGAGTCCGCTCGTCGGAGTCGGCAGGCTCCGCCTCGACCTCGACCGGAGCCGGGCGCGGCGCGAGGTTGGACCCGGTCTTGCCGCCAGGCCTCGCAGCGCGAGTCTCCGGCGAGCCCTCCACTGGCCGGTTGGCATTCGAGAGCCCCGTGCGTCGCCGGTCGGTCTTCGAGGACTTGCCCTTGCCGCCCTGGTCGACCGAACCGGACGGGTCCTGGCCCTCCACGAAGACCGGCTGCCCCTCCAGCCGCTCTCGATCGAGCCGGTCCTTGTAGATGGACGCCAGGTACCCGGCGAGATGCGAAGGGGAGGACGGTTGCCGGTTGGCGAGCAGCCAGTCCTCCAGCGCGAGCTGCATCTCGTGCAGATCCCGGAACCGGTCGTTCGGGTTCTTCGCCATCGCCTTCACAGCGATCTGGCCGAGATCCACCGGGACTCGGTCGCTCACCTCCCAGGGGTTCGGGACCTTGCACTCGGTCACGGCTGCCAGGGTCTGGATGTCGGTGCCCCGCTTGAACAGCCGCTTGAGCGTGAGCAACTCCCAGAAGACGACACCCAGCGCGAACTGGTCCGTGCGCTGGTCGATCTCCTTGCCGCTGGCCTGCTCGGGGCTCATGTACGAGTACTTGCCCTTGAGCACCCCGGAGCGGGTCTGGCTGGCCTGGTCCGCAGCCTTCGCGATGCCGAAGTCCACGACCTTCACGGCCCCTTCGAACGAAACCAGCAGGTTCTGCGGGGAGACGTCGCGGTGGATGATGTTGAGCGGCGAACCGGTGGGGTCCGTCTTCTTGTGGGCGTAGTCCAGCCCGGCGGCCGCATCCATGGCGATGCGGCAGACCAGCGGGATGGGGATGGGGTTGCCCTGGGCCTCGGAGGTCTTCCACACCCGCCGGGCGTCCTCGCCGTGGATGTACTCCATGGCGATGAAGAAGGCCCCGCACTCCTTCCCCAGGTCGAAGATCTGGACGATGTTGGGGTGGTTCAGCCGGACCGCGACGCGCGCCTCGTGGAGGAACATCTCCACGAACTCCTCGTTCTCGGCGAGGTGCGGGAGGATGCGCTTGAGGACGATCAGCTTCTCGAAGCCCTCGAGTCCTGCCTGGCGCGCGAGCCAAATCTCCGCCATCCCGCCCGTGGCGATCTTTTTGATCAGCTCGTACCGGCCGAAGCGCTCCATCACTGCTCGATCCCTGTGGAAATCCGAATGATGCTAGGCGCGGTTGAGGGGTCCGTCAAACACACAGACCCGCCCCCGCAGACACCACGGGCCCAGGGGTTCCCCGGGCCCGCAGGAGCTGGCTCGCCGTCAGTCTCAGAACGTGTACTTGATCATCGGGTAGAAGGCGAAGACTGGGATGTTCGGGCCGATGATGAACTTCCCGCCGATGTCGAGGCCAATGGAGAAGTGGTCCATGTGCGTCGCATACTCGATCCCGAAGCCTGCGCCGACGTAGGCCCCGCCCCCGACTTCCTTTCCGTCCTTGTCCACAGCAGGGGCCGGCTCCAGGAAGGTCCAGCCCACGTCGATGCGGGGCCGCAGGAAGAGCCGCTCGCCCACCGCGACCTTGAAGACCCCTTCGGCCCCCAGCATGGTCAGGGTGAAGCTGTCAGAAACCACCGTGGCTCCGGAGAGACACTTGTCGCCCACTCGAGTCGCAAAGCAGGAGTTCGCGGAGGAACCGATGCCGAAGTGAGCCCCGACGGCGAGGAACTTCGCGACGTCGTAGCCCACCCCCAACTGCAGGTACGCCTGGGGGTTCGACACGCCCTTGTTGCCCTTGCTGTTCAATCCGGTCGCAGTGAAGAAGCCGCCCAGGTTCACGTCCGCGAAGAACCCCGAACGAATCTCCTGGGCGACCCCTGCCGAGGGAGTGCCTGCCTGCGCGGCATCCGGAACAAACGCCACCAGGATGGCAGCGAGGACTGCAGTGAGTGCGCGGATCATGTCGTGGTCTGCCTAGTGACGGGGAAGGGAAACCAGTGGGGCGGCTACTCCTCGCCACCCTCGTCGCCGGAGCCGGCGGCCTTGAACACCCAGGGGTAGTTGATGACGCAGACCCCGCCGCCCTTCGGCTCGGGGAACTTCCAGCGGCGGATGCGGGTGAGGACACACTGCTCGACGTTGTTGTTGTTCAAGGTCGTCTGCGCAATGTTCGCGTCGCTGACCGCGCCGGTGGGGTCGATGGTGAAGCTCACGCCGATCTTGCCGGCGAGGTTCGGCTCCTTGTTCAGCTCCACCTCGTAGCAGTAGCGGATCTCGTTGGCATGCCGGCTGATCACCTTGCCGATGATCGCCCGCTCGCAAGAACCAGTCACCGTGGTCTTGCCGGGGATGACGCGGGTCTCGCCCTTGCCGCGCGCGCCGAGGTCGATGCCGAAGCCGGAACCGCCCGAGCCGCGGCCGCCACCCTTGGTGCCGAGGCCGCCGAGGCCCAGACCGCCGCCTCCGCCCCCGGGCCCCGTGCCGCGCGAGCCCAGGCCACCAATGCCGTGCGCGTCGGTGATGCCCGAGTCGCCCTTCAGCGTGCCCAGCGCTTGGTTGATGCCGGTGCCGAGGCCCCCAGGCGCGAAGACGTTGCTGGCAGCACCGTCGCCGCCGCCGAGGATGGCGAGCAGGCCGGCGTTCATCACCTTCTTCTTGTCCGACTCGCGCTTGTTCACGTCCAGGCCCGGACGCCGCTTCTCGTCGGTCTTGGTCTGGCCGTACTTGTCCTCGACCTTCTGGACCTGCTTGTCCTTCTGCTTCAGCTCGATCTTCTTCTTCTTTTCCTTCTCCGGCGGCTTGATCACCAGCTTCGCGAACCGCTGCGGGTTCTTGAAGAGGTCCTCGGAGAGCGACTCGGCGTTGGTGTCGGTCAGGAAGATGGCGGCGAGCAGCACCACGCCGGCCATGAACGACGTGGTGAGCACCTTCGTGAAGTAGAAGTCGAACGCCCCGATGCCCGCCGTCGCCATCACGTGCGGCCGGACCCACCGGACGATGAAGGACACGGTGTCCAGCGTGATCTGGACCCGGTCGTGGAGCTGCATCGTCAGGGCCGACGACTGGACGGCGCCATCCGCGGGCTTGAGCGCCGCCTCCTCCTGCAGCTTCTCCCTCGTCTTCTCCTGGTCTTTGCGGCGCAGCAGCAGCGTCGCCGATGCGGGAACGTAGAGGGTGCAGGCCTTGCCGTCACAGCTCGCGAGGTTGAAGGAGTCGCCAATCCCCGGGGCGTACACGTGGAAGTGGTTGCTGCGCGCCCCACCCACGAGCACCGAGGAGGTGTCGGAGTAGTGGCGGACGTTGATGATGGTGTCGCCCCAGAGCATCACCACTTCGAGCTGCTTGGCATCCGGGGCCGGGGTCTCCTCGGGAGGGAGCTCCTCGTTGAAGAGCCGGGCCGTGCTGCCCATCGCGCCGGCGGCGATGGGACGCGGAGAGGAGTCGCGCTTGGACTTCTTCTCCTGCTTGCCGGGCTTCTCCTCGACCTTCGCCTCCTTCTTCGCCTCCAAGTCGAGCAGGTCCACCTCGACCTTGACCCCGCCAATCTCGAAGACCTCGTGGGGCTTGAGGGTGGTGGCGGCCTTGATCGCCGAGCCGGAGACGCGCGTGCCGCCCTCGCTGCCGAGGTCGATGACCGAGAGCGCCCCCTTCTCGATCTTGACCATGCAGTGGAGCGCGGAGACCTTCGCGTCCTCCACCTTGACCGCTGCCGCGGGACCCGAGCCGAGAATGACGCTCTCGTTCTCGGAGGTGTGCTCCTGCGTCTTCCCGTCAGCGCTGGTGATCTTCAGGACGAGCTTGTGGGCCATGCGGGGCTCCGTAACCAGGGGCGGCAGTCGCGGCGTTCGTGGGGTCGGGCCGCCTTCCCCTCCCGCGAGGAGCCGGCCTCGCCGGTTCTCCGATCGCTAGGACAGCGTGGGGGGCCGACCGGTTCTACGGCTAGAGGTTGTCCACCGACTTCTGCAGTTCGGGGAGGAAGTCGTTGCGGAGCTTGATGAGGTTTCCGAACTTGGTCCGCTTGCGGTTCAGCAAGTAGCTGCCCTCGGGCTTGGTGAGCTCGCCCTCGAGGGTGACGTCGTTGAAGTCGATGACGGTCTTCTTCTTGAAGACGGTCTTGTCGGCCTCTTGGATCACCTTCGACTCGGCCGCCCAGGCGCCGGCCCCGGTCAGGGACAGAGCCGCGACAGCCGCCGCCGCAAGCATGCGCTTCATCCGGAAATCCTCCGTCCGATTCCGAGGTTGCATCAGGTGGTCTGGAGCTGGTTCCCTCGAAGCTCCGGGACTATAGGCATCTTCAGCATCAACCTCAAG
>CAZAIE010000422.1:0-6591 GCA_964485035.1 uncultured Myxococcaceae bacterium
GAACACGATGGGGCCGGGCGCGGGGCGCCGGCAAAGCGGGGAGCCGGGCTACTTGGCCTTGGGGGGCGGCGGCAGCTTGCTGCGGTCCTTGAGCATGGGGAACCCGAGGCGCTCGCGCATCCCCAGCCAGCCCTCGGCGCAGCCGCGCGCGAGGTCGCGGACCCGCTTGATGTAGCCGGCGCGCTCGGTGACCGAGATGGCCCCGCGCGCGTCCAGCAGGTTGAAGGAGTGGGAGCACTTCAGGCAGTAGTCGTACGCCGGGATGGGCAGCTTCAGCTCCAGCAGCCGCTTGCACTCGGACTCGTACTTGCCGAAGAGGTCGAAGAGCATCGCCTGGTCGGAGGCCTGGAACGAGTACTTGGACTGCTCCACCTCGTTCTCGTGGAAGACCTCGCCGTAGGTCACGGTGTCGTTGAACTGGATGTCGAAGACGTTGTTCTTCCCCTGCAGGTACATGGCGATGCGCTCGAGCCCGTAGGTGAGCTCCGCCGCCACCGGCCTGCAGTCGAACCCGCCCGCCTGCTGGAAGTAGGTGAACTGGGTGATCTCCATGCCGTCGCACCAGACCTCCCAACCCAGGCCCCAGGCACCGAGGGTGGGCGACTCCCAGTCGTCCTCGACGAAGCGGATGTCGTGCTCGTCGCTCTTGATGCCGATGGCCTCGAGCGAGCCGAGGTAGAGCGCCTGCACGTCCTTGGGGGACGGCTTGAGGATGACCTGGAACTGGTGGTGCTGGAACAGCCGGTTCGGGTTCTCGCCGAAGCGGCCGTCGGCCGGCCTTCGCGAGGGCTCGACGTAGGCCACGTTCCACGGCTCGGGGCCGAGCACCCGCAAGAACGTCTGCGCGTTCATCGTCCCGGCGCCCACTTCGAGGTCGTAGCCCTGGCCGATGAGGCATCCGCGGCGGGCCCAGTAGTCCTGCAGCTTCAGGATCAGCTCTTGGAAGGTCAACATGGCGCGGCAAACTAGCGGCGGCCTGGGCCCTGGTCAACAAGGGTCGACCGTGCCGCGCGCCGTGATTTCAAGCAGTTGCCGCGGGCGGCTTTGGCATCCACCGGGACGTGTGCCACAGTCGGCCCGTCTCTGCGCAGCCCGGGCATCCGCTGCGCGACGGGAGGCAGCGTGGGCGGAGGGTCCTCCAAGCCGACGACCGAGGGCGCGCAGGCCCCCTTCCGGGAACGCACGCGCTCGCAGGAGATACCCCTCGTCCGGCTGCCGGGGGAGCCGCCCCGCGAGAAGGGTCCCGCGACGCCCCTCGACCGGGAGCACCTGCTCCGGACGCGGATCAAGGACCTCGCGCTGCACATCGCGGGGACCAAGGTGGAGCGGATGGTGGAGCAGCTCTACCGGGAGCTCTCGGCCGCGGGCGTCTCCTTCCGCCCGCCCTGCTACCTCTCGGACGAGTGGGGCTGCCCCGACGGCAAGCCGATCATCGGGATCCCCTTCTACCTGGCGGACGAGAAGCTGGTGGCCATGGAGGGCGAGGTCAGCGAGGTGAAGGAGGAGGAGCGGGAGAGCCTGCAGTACCTGCGGCACGAGGCAGGCCACGCGTTCTGCTACGCCTACGAGCTCTACAACGACCGCGAGTTCCTGGCGCTCTTCGGCCCCTTCACCCGCCCCTACGTGGACGACTACCGGGTGATGCCGTTCTCGCGCGCGTTCGTGCGCCACATCCCTGGCTGGTACGCGCAGAAGCACCCGGACGACGACTTCGCGGAGACCTTCGCGGTGTTCGTCACCCCGGGCTCGAACTGGCGGCAGGTCTACGCCGGGTGGCCGGCGCTGAAGAAGCTCGAGTACGTCGAGGCCCAGGTGCGGGCGCTGGGCCAGACCCCGCCGAAGGTGCTCTCGCTGGCGCCGGAGCGGCCCGACGAGCCGGTGGAGCTGATGGAGGAGACCGTCGGCGAGCTCTTCGAGCGCGGAGGCCCGCCGGCGAACGTGGGCCAGCAGCTCGCCTCGCACTTCGACTCCGACCTGCGCCACATCTTCGACGGGCCCGGGCCGCTCCCTGCGGCGGAGCTGCTCGAGGGGGCGCGGCGCCAGCTCATCCCCTCGGTCGCCTACTGGACCGGGCTGGGGCAGCCGATGGTGAAGGCGGTGGTGCTGCACCTCATCGCGCGCTGCCGGGAGCTGGGGCTCGCCGCGCACGCGGGGCGCGACGCGGAGTACGTCGCGAAGTTCTCGGTGCTGGTGACCACGCTCGCCATGAACCGCGTGTACAGCAGCAAGTTCGGCGAACTCTGATCGCCCGCGGGAGAGCGGACGTTATATAGGAACCAGCGATGCGCTCCTGGAAGATACCGATCCTCTTCTACCAGCCTCCGGCAGACCCGGAAGACCCGGTGGTGGGGCAGATCTTCGATGCGCTCACCTCGCTCGGGTACAAGCCCACGCGCTTCGCGGTGGAGCGGGACGTCCGCAGCCTGCTGAACGGCATCTCCCGGGGGCGCCCGGACCTGGTCTTCAACATCTGCGAGACCTTCGCCAACCGGAACATCTTCGAGGTCAACGTCGCCGCCTTCCTCGAGCTGATGGAGGTCCCCTTCACCGGCAGCGGCACGCGCGGGCTCCTGCTCGCGCAGGACAAGGCGATCTCCAAGAAGCTCTTCACCTTCCACCGCGTCCCCTGCCCCGACTTCGCGGTGTTCCACGACGACAACCTCGGCTTCAGCGGCCAGCTGCGCTTCCCGCTCTTCGTCAAGCCGCTGCGCGCCGACGCGTCCATCGGCATCGACGCGGAGTCGGTGGTCACCGACGTGGGCCAGCTCCTGGAGCGGGTCCGCTACGTCCACTCGCTGGGCGACGCGGCGCTCGCCGAGGAGTACCTGGACGGGCGAGAGATGTACGTGGGCGTGCTGGGCGGCGAGCGCCCCATGCCGCTGCCGGTGGTGGAGCTCCAATTCCGCGGCCCCTACCCCAAGAACCGGCCCCGCATCGCCGACTGGCGCGCGAAGTTCGAGAAGGACAGCGCGGAGTTCAAGGGGACCCGCTCGGTAGTGGCCCGGGTCGCGGTGGAGCTGCGCCAGCGGCTGCAGACGTTGGCCGTGGCCGCCTTCGAGGCGCTGCAGCTCCAGGACTATGCCCGCGTGGACTTCCGGCTCGACGCGAACGGCCACCCGTACGTGCTGGAGGTGAACCCCAACCCGTACCTCGAGCAGTCGGCGGAGTTCGCGATGGCCGCGAAGGCCGCGGGGTTCGAGTATCCCCAGCTCATCGACCGCATCGTGAAGCTGGCTGCGGAGCGGATGGAGCGGATGCTGAAGAAGCCAGAGGAACCTGCTGCTGCGAAGGAGCCTGCTGCTGCGAAGGAGCCTGCCGCTGCGAAGGAGCCTGCCGCTGCGAAGGAGCCTGCCGCTGCGAAGGAGCCTACCGCTGCGAAGGAGCCTGCCGTTGCAGAGGAAGCGCCAGCACCTCAGCCAGCGGAGCCCGAAGCGTCCAAGGAGCCTGCGAAGCCTCGGGCCACCAAGGAGCCTGCTCGACCACCGGGGGATGACCCGCCCAGCAGGAACGGCTCCTGACGCGGGTGGCGGGAGGCCGCACCGCACCTCCCGCCGGCGAACGCACTACTTCGCCTTCTTGGCATCGACCTTCTTCGGCTCGGCCTTCGCGGGCTCGGCGGCCTTCTTTTCCTCTGCCTTCGGGCACTTCCCGTCCGCTGCGCAGCCGCACTTGTCACAGGCGCACTTCTCGCCGTCCTTGCACGCACAGCCCTCCTTACCGTGGTGTTCGCACTTGGCCGCACCGTCCTTGGCGTGCGGACACCCGCCCTCCTTGGCCTTCGCGTGCGGGCACCCTCCCTCGGCCTGGGCGGCCTTCGCGTGCGGGCAGCCTCCCTCGGCCTGGGCAGCCTTGGCGTGGGGGCAGTCGGCCGCGCGCGCAGGTTGGGCGAGGACGAGAACGACGAGGAACGCGGTGACCGTCATGAGGGAGAGGTTGCGCATCGGGGCGTTGCTCCTGGGCTGCGGGTTGAAGCGCGATCATGACTGGGTCGGGCAGCAGGTCACACGCACCTTTGAGGGCAGGCGCCGGACTGTCCTGTTCCCGGCAGTCGCAGGAAGGCGCATGAAGGCTGGAGGCCAACCAGCGCTCCGCTAGAATGCGCGCGTGCTCACCGCCTCCCTGCTCGGACTCTTCCTCCTCGCTGCACCCGATGGGACAACCCCACCGCCCGCACCACCGGAGCCGTCCACGCTGTCGGCCGACCTCCCGGTGAAGACGCGGATTCTCGCCACCAGCCTCGCGCTCGTGCCCGGGCCGCTCGTCCCCGGCATCGGGCACCGCATCGAGGGGGACCACGTCACTGCCAACCGCTTGCTGCTCGCCTCCGGCTCGGCGACCGCGGGTGCGATCGCCGGCCTCGTGGCGCTCTCCCTGACCCGCGGCGACCACGACCTCGCCCCGCTCTACCTCCCGGTGCTGTTCGGGAGCGCCGCGACGCTGCTCGCCTCGTGGGCCTGCGACGTGCTCGGCTCGGCGCGACCGGGTGGATGGCGGCCGCTCTTCGACGAGGAGGAGTCGGCCCGCGTCTCGGTGCTCTACGGGATCAACTTCCAGCGCGCGTCCGACGTGGACCACCTGGGCCTGTTCCGCGCCGAGTACGAGAACCGCTCGGTCCGCGTGGACGGCTGGGCCTCCGCCGCGCCCGGCACCAGCTACCACGAGGCCCACCTCCGGGCCGGCTTCAAGCTCGTGAGCGACGGGAAGCGCTCGAACCTCTCGCTGCTCGCCGAGGGCATCTCGCAGGGCCACGCCGGGTCGGACACCACCGCGCTGGGGGGCATGCTGGTGGTCGAGGGCCGCCTGGACGCCGGCCTGCTCTCCGCCCCGCTCACCGGCATCGGGCTCCTCCAGCGGCTGGGGTTTGGCGGTCTCTTCTACTCCCACCCGAACGCACCCTCGGACCTGCAGGCCATCCTGGTGATGGAGTTCGGCGTCGCGCTCGCGCCAGTCGACTGGCTGGAGCTGCAGGCGCTCTACAGCCAGCGGCCCGACAACCGGCTGGGCCAGCTGCACGACCACTGGGGCTCGGCGACTCTCCAGGCGCGGGTGGAGGTCCTCCCGCACCTGCGCCTCGTCCTGCTCTCCCACCTCGGCGGCGGCGCCGACGTGATGGCCGGCGTGGAGGCCGCATGGTGACCCGATACCTCTCGGTGATGCTGGGGGCCCTGCTGCTCACCGGCTGCGATCTCAAGGATGCCGACGACCGCTTCGAGCGCAGCCAGGCCGCAGTCCAGGCGGCCCTGGGCCCTGCCACGCTCACCGCCTCGGGGATCCGCGTGCGGACGGAGGAGGACCGGCTCATCGTCCGCGCCGGCACGCCCTCACTCGACCTGCGCCTGGAGTCGGAGGCCGGCGGCCGCGTGTCCTTCACGCTGGAGAACGTGGGAACTGGGAGCCGGATCACGCCGACGCCGCACGATCGGCGAACCCGCTCGGACACGGCCCTGGACCTCACCCTCGACGTCCCTCCGGGCGGGATGACGCTCAAGGTCCGGCCCTCCGGCTCGGGACCGCTGCGGTTCGCGGTGATCTCAGACCTGCACGGCAACCTGGAGACGATGCAGACTTTCCTGGACCGGATGCAGGCCTACCGCCCGGACATGGTGCTGTGCATGGGCGACTTCACGGTGTCCGGCGAGCGCGCCCAGCTCGAGGAGATCACCCGGCCGCTCGCGCGCCTCCCCGCGCCGGTCTACGCGACCATCGGGAACCACGAGCTCATGGGAGAGGCGGGGGACGCCTTCCTGGAGCGCTTCGGTCCCACCTCGCAGGCCTTCGACGTGCGCGGGGTGAAGGTGGTGCTGCTCGACTCGGCCAGCGCAGTCGTCGCCCCGGGCTCGTTCGGCTGGCTCGCCCAGGCGCTGCGCCGCGAGAGCGGACCGGCCATCGTGCTGACCCACATGCCGCCGCTGGAGCCCTGGGGCACGCGCGACCACGCCTTCAGCAACCGGGACAACGCGCTGCAGTTGCTGCAAGTGCTCTTTGAGGGCGCCGCCACGCACCTCTTCGTGGGTCACATCCACGCCTTCGCGCAGTACACGCAGCGCGGCATCCCCACCACCATCAGCGGCACGCTGGGCGGGGGCGTCGAGGTGCTGCAGGACACCGGACACCACTACCTGGAGGTGGTGGTGGATCCGCTGGCGCCGGTGCATGCGCAGGTGGGCATCGTCCTGCGCGACTTGGACTGACCTCGATCAACGACCGGCCTTGCGCCGGTGAACCGAGTAGACCAGCCCACCGCCGCGGCGGACCTCGCGCACCAGCTCGCCGTGCTCGGCCGCGTAGCGCTGGTCGTCCTCGCTGCAGAACGGCCGGCGCGGGATGACCACGAACCAATCGGCCTCGTCGCGGCCGGTGAAGCGCAGGTCGCTGCGCAGGCCCTGCCAGCGCGAGAGCGGCCCCAGCAGGTTGCCGCAGGGGTAGACGCGCGCGCCCGGAGTCGCCCCGGCGTTGACGTCGCGCACCGCGTTTCGGAACGAGAAGCCCCAGTAGTCGGTCTCGCCGTCCGGGCAGTAGAACTCCATCCCCACGCAGTGACGGTTCAGCCAGCCCGACTTCTGGGCCCCACCGTTCCCGCCGACCAGGGAG
>CAZAIE010000423.1:0-6574 GCA_964485035.1 uncultured Myxococcaceae bacterium
ACAGACCGGCGTGGATCTCTCCACGGCCCTCTCGTCGATCGCCGCGCAGGCGGGGACCGACGCGCTGCCCGCGGACACCGTGGTCCGGCCCTACCGCCTGCGCGAGACCTCCGCGGTGCTGGGCGTCTTCGCCGGCCTGATGCTCCTGCTCGACGCCGACGGGCTGCTCACCTGGGCCCGGCGGATGGAGGTGGGGACGGCGCAGAGCGCGTGGTTCGCGCTCGTCACCCCGCTGCAGCAGGGGCTCGACGCGGTGGGCTTCACGAAGCCCCGCCGCGCGCTGGTCGCCGTGGCCGACGCCCTCTCCCGCATGGCAGGGACCAGCGGCGACCCGCTGCTGGCAGAGGCGTGGACCGCCGAGCCGACCGACGACCGCTCGTTCGACACCGAGCCCTCGACCGACTGGGTGCCGCTACCCGCCCCCTCCGAGCCAGCGCGCCCCACCGCGGAGGCGCCCAGGGCGACTGGCGTGCTGCTCATCGGCGACTCGATGTTCGTGGGGAACCTGGGCGCGGCGGTGACCAACGCGCTGGCGACCGACGAGGGCCTGCGCGTAGTCGATGCCTACCAGACCGCCACAGGGCTGAGCCGGCCGGACGTCTTCGACTGGCTGCACGTCGCCCCAGCACTGCTCGACCGCGAGCGGCCGGGCCTGGTGGTGTGCTCCTTCGGCGCCAACGACGCCCAGCCCATCCGCCAGGGGAAGAAGCTGCTCCCGTTTGGCAGCCCGGCGTGGGAAGCGGCCTACCGTCAGCGCGTGAAGGCGATGATGAAGGGCCTGACCTCGGGAGGCGCGCGGGTGCTGTGGCTGGGGCTGCCCCCGATGCGCGACCCGGCGCTCTCGCGCCGCGTGGCGCACCTGAACCGACTCTTCGCCCAGCTCGCCCGGGACGTGCCCGGGACCGACTTCCTCGAAGTGGGGATGCTGCTCTCGAACGCGGACGGGAGCTACACCACCTTCGTCCAGGACGGGCGGGCACTCGTTCGCATGCGCATGGACGACGGCGTGCACTACTCGCCGGCGGGGGCGCGGACCGTGTCCCGGTGGATCGTGGACTGGGTCTACGAACGGCTGCCCCGGCAGAAGCGGGCGGCGGGACGGCTGCAGGAGTAGGCGAAACGGAGCTCCCGCCTCCGCGCCGGTGCGGTCAGGCGGGCGTGCGGACGTGCGAGCGGCGCGAGACGCCCCACAGGCCGCCCAGCCTTCATCTGGGGAAGCGCAGCCCGATTCCGGTGACAGGCGCGCGCGGGACCCCCGCCACAAACTCAAGGAGGCGCAATGCGCAGGCGCGGCGTGGCGGCGGTGTCGAACCACAGCGGCTCGGCGGTGGCAGTGACGAAGAAGCCGTTCTTCCGCGGTTCCCCGCTCACGACCTTGCAAGGCGCCCGCTGACCGCTCGCCGCATCAAGGATCTCGCAGGACCAGGTGGGCTCAGGCTTCTCGGCGCTCGCGACGACCGCCTGGACGTACCCCTCGTGGTAGAGCACCGCCGCGAGCAGCTCGTCGGCCGCGACGCTCGCGCCCTCGGCGGCCTTGGGCATCAGCAGTCCCGCCTTGGGGGCCTTGAGCGCCGTGCCGTTCACCGCGCCCACGGTCTGGCCCTTCTTGATCCGCTCCTGCGGCTGGGCGGCCCACGAGAGCGTCCCGGCCTCGGGGGCGCGGACCTCGCCCATGGTCACCCGCCCGCGACGCGTGGGCTCGATCTCGTTCCACCGGCCAGAGGCGACTGCTGCTGCCGCGGCGTCAGCCCCCGACATTGCGGCATCCGGCCCCGAAGCTACGGCGGGGGCCTCGGCATCCGCCGCAAGCGCCGCATCGAGCCCGGCGGACACGACCTCGAGAGCTGCGGCGTCCGGCCCCGCGGGAGCCACGACGACCGCCGCCGCATCCGGGCCCGCGGCGGCCGGTGGCGCCGCGGCCTTGGGCCGGTGGATGGCGAAGTACCAGCCTGCAGCGAGCGCGAGGACGCCGAGTCCCACGGACCCGAAGATGGCCACCGGCGAGCGCGGCGCAGACTTGGCCGCCGCAGGGACGGCAGCCACGGGTGCAGGCGCGGAAACGGGCGGCGGCGGCGCTGAGGGCGGCTCGGCGACGACGGGTGCCTCGGACTCCGGCTCGAGCTCCGCCTCCAGCACCTCCTCCTCGACAGAGGCTGCAGCGACCTCGAGCGCCGGCTCGCCGAACAGCGAAGCCCCGAGGTCCGCTCCCGTCGCAGGCGTCGCTGCTGGCGCCACGGCCTCCGGCTCGTCGAAGAGCGAGGCACCCAGGTCATTTCCGGCAGGTGCGACCGGTGCGGGCGGAGGTGGCGGCTCGTCGAAGAGCGAAGCACCGAGGTCGGGCGCCGGGGAAGCCGACTCCACATGAGGCAGCTCCTGGATCGGCGACGCGCCGGAGTCCTGAACCGGCGGCGCAAATGCCGGCTCGTCGAAGAGCGAGGCATCGAGGGCAGGCGCCGAGGGCCTGGTCGGCTCCTCGAACAAGTCCGAGGACAGGCTCTGGGGCGGCGACATCCAGGTCAGCCCCTCGACCGTGCCCTCGACGGACGGCGGCGCCGTGACCAGGTCGACGTCCACGAGCTCGGGCACGCCAGGTGGCTCCGCGACCGCCGGGGCCTCCGGTTCCGGCGCCAGCAACTCGGTCACATCGAGCGTCCCCGGCGCATCCACCGGCAGCGGCGCCGAGGCAGGCGAGTCCAGCGGCACGGCGACCTGCGGCTCCTTCGCCAGGTGCTCCTGGACCTTGCCCAGCATCTCCTGCGCCTCGGCGTTGGCCGGGTCGTGCTCGAGGATGGCCTCGAAGTAGGCCGCGGCCTCGTAGTACCGGCCCTGGCGCGTGAGGCGCAGCCCGCTCTGGAAGAGGTTGCGGATGCTGTCTTCCCACTTGTCCCGCTTCCCCCAGATCGACTCGGGAGGGGCCGGCGGCGGCAGGGTGCCTGCAGGGCCGAGGAAGCCGTAGCGCTCGAGCTGGCGCACGAACTGGGCCAGGCTGGCGAGGTTCACCGGGATGCCCAGCCGGTTGCCCGCCTCGATCACCTCGGTCCAGGTGCGCTGGCCGTTGAGCATGCGCGCCAGCGAGATCTCGAAGTCGTAGAAGGTGAAGCGCTTCCCGCTGGTGGGGTCGCTCACCTCAAAGAGGTTTCCCTTCTTTCCCAGCACCAGGTCGGCGCGGAAGGTGGGGATGGGGCTGCTGCCCTCGGGCCGGGTCGGCACGAGCGAAGAGGTGGGCTCGTCGACGACGATCTCCGGCTCGAACTCCACCTCCGCGGCATCGGCGCCGACCTCGGCCGGCACCTCGAACTCGGCGCCTCCCGCTGGCGGCTCGAAGACCCACAGCCCCGCGCCCGAAGAAGAAGACTCCGCCTCCGCCGTGGGCTGCGCAGGCGATGCCGCACGCACCAGCAGCCCCAGGCTCGCGAGCTTGCGCACCACCGGCCGCATCGCCGGGTCGTCGGCGGTGAGGCCCCCGGCGGCGGCCCGCGCGAGGAGCTGGACCTCGACGAACGTCAACTCCAGGGCGTCCCCGGTCCGCAGGTGCACCACACGGCCGCCCGTTGGCGTCGCCTCGACCCGAAACCCTTCACGCAACACGAAGAGGGCCATCTTCTCCCCGAGCGGACCCACAGTGAGCCCTCAGCGTGCCAGCGCAGGTGGAGGGGGGCAAATTCCCGGCCGCCGGGCTCAACTCGTCGAGCGCACCGCGAAGCGCCTGCGGACCTCCACCCGGACGAAGTCCTTGAGCGCCGCCTGCCGCTTGAGCGTGGGGTACGCGTCGAGGATGGACTTGAGCCCCGGGCTGACGGCCTCCCACGGCGCGTCGACCAACTCCTCGAGGTGTCGGCGGATGGACGAGGCCAGCTCCAGCGCCGTCCCCACCGCCTGCCCGGCGACGTCCGGGTAGTCCCGCGCCGCCTCGCACCCCGGGACCACGCCGCGTGCCAAGGCCGCGCGGAACTCGTCGAAGGCCTGCCCCGCCCCCAACGCCAGGAGCGCGGCGTCGAAGGCCGCGTGGGCCAGGCGCCGGCGCTCCTCGGTGGCATCGACGATTTCGAACTCCAGCGCCGCGTCGTCCAGGGCCAGCGCGTGGGCGGCGCGTCCGGACTGGGCCTCCAGCGCCGCCTCTTCGCTGTAGGCGTGCAGGACCGGCCGCATCGAGCGTCCCAGCCCCGCGGCCTGGAGCCTGTCTTCGGTGGCCTGGACCATGGCGCTGGCGAGGTCGCCGGCCGCCCGCTCGGGCGGGTCGAGCAGGAGCATCTGCAGCACGCGGTCCAGGCCGCTGCGGCGGTCGGCGACGTTGCCCCGCACCAGCCGGTCCAGGAGGGAGCGGAGGTACCCGGCCGCGTAGTGGGCGGTGCGGGCCGCCGCAGGGTCTGCGGCGAAGCGCTCGGCGCCCTGCTCCACCGAGTCCGCCAGCCGCTCCAGGACCTGCGAGACCGCACGGTTCTGCTGCTGCGTCAGCACCAGCGGCACCGCCACGCTCGACTCGGCGGACTCGCGCAGCTCGAAGGCCACGTTGTCCAGGTGCAGGTGCGAAGGTCCGGTCGCCGTCTCCAGCAAGGCGGCGACCACCAGGCGCTCTGGCCGGGTGAGGCTCTGCCAGCGGAGGTCCTCGAGTCCACGGGTGCGTAGGTCGGTCACGGGCGCCTCGGTCCGGAATCCACCCGATCTTGGGCCAGCTGACCGCAGATTCCAAGGCGCGCGGCTACCGGTCCGGCCCGCCCTCCGGAATCGAGCGGGCCAGGAAGCGCTCGACCGCAGGGAGGGGCCGGGTCCGGGCGACCTCCGCGAGCTCCTGGAGGAGCGCGGCGTCCGGTCGTGCGGCCAACTGCGTGAGGAGGGCCTCCAGGTCGTCCCCCTCCAGCACGGTCGCGAGCGTCCCCGCCGCGGCGACACGCACCTCAGCGGCGGCATCGTCGCGAAGCAGCGCCCGCAGCCGCGCCTGGAGCGCCGGGTGCGCTCCCCCCACCCGCAGGCACCAGGCACACTCGCGCCTCACCTCGGCCTCCGGGTCGGTCAGCAGACGTTCGGTGGCCGGCAGGAGGTCAGGATGCCGCCGCTGGACCTCGACGAGGGTCCCCGCCACGTGGCGGCGCAACGCCACGCTGGGGTGCGCCGCCAGCCGCTCCAGGGCGGCGCTGGCCTGCGCAGGGGCGGAGTCCGAGACCAGGGCCGGGACACAGGCGCGGAGCACCTCCTCGGACTGCTCGGCCAGCGCGACGTGGACCAGGCGCTGGGCGCCGCCCGGGGCACGTGCCAGCGCCCCGGCTGCAGCCGCCCGGACCGCGGGTTCGGAGTCGTGTAGCAGGTCTTCCAGAAGCCGCGACGCCTGGGCGGGACCGGCCGAGAGCCCCAGTCCACGCGCCAGCGCCCGTCGCACCTGCCAGTCCTCGTGTCGGGCGTAGCCAGCGAGCAGCGGGAGCGCCCCGGCCTGGGCGAGGGGGCCTGCGCCCTCCAGCACGTCGACCAGGAACTCCCGGTCCGGGTCGCGACGCACGGCCGTCAGCAGCGCCTGGACGTGCGACGACCCGAGCTGGCTGCCCACGACCGAGAGCCAGGCGCCGAGGGCCTCGCGTCGCAGCGCCCCCGAGCCCTGCTCCATCCAGCGGGCGAGCAACGGCTCCGCGGCGGACAGGTCATCGGGTCCGCCGCCGGGCCGGTGCGCGTACCGGACCTCCCGCAGCGCGGTCGTGAGCGCCGGCCCCGTCCCCTGCAGCGCCGGCCAGCGCGAGAGGACGCTGCCCAGCGCCGCGGGCGTGCGTGTGTCGTCCAACCCCATGTTCCTGGGCCCCGGTCCCCGGCGCTCGGCGCCGATTCGGGACTCAGTTCCCCGGGGTCGCGGCTTCTGGGAAAGCGGGCGTGGGAGCGGCCGCGACCCGGACCTCCCGCTCCCGGCGCAGCGCGCCCAGGACCAGCAGGAGGCCGGCGCCGGCGAGCATGAAGATCCACCGGCTCCACACCAGGCGCGGCGTGCCCGCTCGCGCCGGGACGTCGATCCACGCGGCTGCGTCGGCCTGGACCTTCGCGCTCAGGGCGTTGGGGAAGTCGCGGTCATGGGGGAGGTGCTCCAGCTCCAGGCGGACCAGGTCGTCGCGCTGGGCGTCGAGCACGAGTCGGACCCACATGCCGTCGAGCCGCTTCGAGCCGGTGGACCACCGCGTCGAGGGGTTGCCGTCCAGGGCCTCGGCGCCCGACCGGCCGTTGTAGGTCTCCAGCTGAGCGCCCAGCTTCCCCGCCGGCACCCGCTGGCCGTCCGCGAGCACCGCGAACACGTCCGCGATCGACCAGTTGAAGATCAGCGCGTCGCCGCGATGGGTGATCTCCACACGACGCACGGGCCGACGCCCGACCTCCACCACCGACGGCCCGGTCTGCTCGAGCGTGAGGAACGAGCTCGACAGGTCCCACGGGTGGTCGCGAAAGTGGGAGGGCATGCGCCGCAGCACCGAGCGGTCCCACTCGAACCAGGCCCGCTGCTCCTGCTCGAAGTCCCCGTTCATCCAGAAGTAGATGTCGAAGTCGTGCTTGAAGGAGAAGCCCATCGCCTGGACATAGAGGCCGCCCAGGAGCACCAGCACCG
>CAZAIE010000424.1:0-6569 GCA_964485035.1 uncultured Myxococcaceae bacterium
GTGAGGGCGGCGCAGAGGGCGAGGGTTCGCATCGGGGCTACCTCAGCTGCTTCCAGGCCGGGGGACGGGGGGTGTTCACCGCGGGCAGCTCGATGGCCACGATGTACTCCACCCGGCGGTTCTTCACCTCGTCGGTCTCGTCCGGGGTGGCCACCTTCAGGGCCTCCTCGCCGAACCCGTCGTAGAAGATGGGGATGCGCAGCCCGTGGCGCCGCAGGTACTCGCTGATCGCACGGGCGCGGTTCAGCGAGAGGGCGCGGTTGGCCTCGGTGGGCCCCACGGTGTCGGTGTGCCCGCCGATGAAGAGCTTGAGCTCGGCGAACTTGCCGTGCTTCTCCACCGCCTCGTGGATGAGCTCGAGCGACGAGGTCAGCTTGGGCTCCTCCGTCGGCTCGATCTTGGCGCTGCCCGTGGCGAAGTTGACCTCCTCATGCGGGATGTAGATGTGCCAGGGGAAGAGCTCGACGCCCTCGTAGAAGTTGTCGGTGTCCCAGACCTTGAGGGAGATGCGCATCACCGTGCCCTCGCCCTGCTGCCAGGTCACCTTCAGCGGGGTCCCGGGGGCGGCCGCGTCGAAGGGCACGGTGGTCTTCCCCAGGTCCTCGCCCTTCTCCCCGGTGACCTGCACCTCTACCTTGGCGCAGCGCCGGCTGCTGGTGAGCACCAGCGTGCGCGCGGCGAGGTCGGTCTGCGCCTTGTCCAGCGCGAGCTTCGCGGGCTGCACCAGCTCGGCGACGAAGCTCACGTCCAGGCTCTCGACGGTGGGCCCCGCCTTGCGGTCGATGGTGCCGGTGAAGCGGAACTCGCGCCCCGGGGGGATCTCGATGGGGAACTTCTTCACCGTCCCCGCGGCGATGCGGCCGGTGCGCCACTGCAGCGCCTTGCCGTCCTCGCGCTTGAGCTTGATCACCACGTCGTCGCTGTCCTCGACGGTGTGCACCGAGATGCTCGGCCGCTCCTTGGTCCCGGCGAAAACCTTGGGGACCACCTCGAACTCCACCGACTCGGCGAGGCAGAGGGCAGGGGCGGCCAGGAGGGCGAGGCTCAGCGCGGCGAGGAGGGGACGCATGACGGGCTCCGTGGTGGACGCATCCTAGAACAGCGGACCCGACCGGGGTACGGCCGAAAAAGGGAACGCCCGGGCGTGGGCCCGGGCGTCCGTCAGCTGGTGCCAGTCAGGTCGTTCAGCCAGCGCGGCCGAGCTTCACCGCGAGGCGCTTCACCTCTTCGGCGATCTTCATGGTGAGGGTCTTGGCCTTCTCCACCTCGACCTGGGCCTCCAGCGCCGAGGCCTCGCCGCGGACGGAGGCCAGCGCCTTGGGGTCGGAGGAGGTCAGCCAGTCCACGGCGCAGATGGCCGCGAAGCGCGGGTTCAGGTCCACGATGTCGGCGGCTGGCCGCTTGATGGCCCCCAGCAGCGCGGGCAGCGACGCCACGGCGCCGCGGCGGCCCAGCTCGTAGGCGGCGCGCTCGCGGATGATGGGGTCGGTGTGCATCAGCGCGCCCTCCAGGCACTTGTCGTCGGCGCAGGCGGTGATGGTCTCCAGGACCTTCTTGTAGTTGGTCGCGACCTTGGTGCGGTTCTCGATGTTCGCCGGCTTCTCCTTGGGGCAGTCGACCTCGCCGTACTCGCCGTCGTTGCACTCCTTGTCGAACTTCGCCGGCTCCTCCTTCACGAAGCCGTCGAACGCCTTCATCTCGTTGGCGGTGCCCAGCAGCGCCAGGCCCAGCATGCAGAACTCGCGGGCCGACCAGCTGCCGGTGCGCGCGCACTCGACGAACTTGGGCAGCACCGCCTTGTCGCCGATCTGCACCAGCGAGCGCACGTACGCGCTCCGGGTGTTCGCCTCCGGCTCCAGCAGCATCGCGCCGAGGGCGGGGACCGCCTCCTTCGCGCGCATGCGGCCCAGGGAGTCGGCGGCGTTCATGCGCACCACCAGCTTGTACTGCACGTTCTCGTCCTCGTACTTGAGCAGCTTCATCAGCGGCTCGATGGAGCGGCGGTCCTGCAGGTCGGCCTCCATCTGCGCGGCCTTGGCGTAGAGCGCGGGGACGAGGATCTCCTTGGACTTGGCCCACTCCAGCAGTTCTTTGTCTTCACCCTTCAAGACTGCGAGCACCTTGTCCTTGGCGGCGTCGCCGAGCAGGAAGATGCCGAAGGAGCTCTCCGGGTAGAAGCTGAGGCCCTTGCGCTCGGCGAAGGCCATGCGCAGGTACACCGGCAACGCGTCGGGGTGGTTGATCTGCGCGAGCGCGAGGATGGCCTTCTTGTTCACGAACGGCTCGAGCCGGTCGTTGGTGGCGACGTCGGACAGGGCGACGACGGCCGCGGGGTCCTTCAGCTTGCCCAGGGCGGTGATGGCCTCGATCATCACGTAGTTGTTGCGGGTGGCCTTCACCAGCCGGATGAGCGGCTGCACCGCGTCCTTGCCGCCGATGTCGCCGAGGGCTCGGGCGATGTACTTGTTCGCCTCGTTCGCCTCCTGCGTCATCTTGTCGCTGCCGTCCGTGACCGAGAGGTCCAGCGCGTCGTTCAGGCCGGAGATGGCGCCCGGGTCCTTCAGGTCGCCGAGCACCTGGGCGATCTCGCCCTTGATCTTCGAGTTCGCCGTCTTGAGCGCGTCGACGAGCCCGGGCACGGCCTCCTTCTTGCCGATCTTCCTCAGGTTCTCGCAGGCCCGCTCCTTCTCCTTCGTGGACTTGCTCTTGTTCAGGATCCCCAACTGGTCCTGGATGCTGTTCGGGTCGGGCTTGTGGCACCCGGAAAGGGCCACGACGGCGCAAAGGAACGCAGGAAGCAGGCGCATGGGCTCCTCGTGATCAAAGGAAGCAAAAAGGCGGTGGGAACGGGCACTTCGAGAGTCGAACACCCTTAGCACCCCCGCCTTTGGGGGGTCAATCGAGCCACCGGCCGCCCGTCAGGGAGGGAACGGGCAGAAGAGAATCGCGCTCGCGGGTGGGGGGCTGCTCGTCTAGACTGCGCGTCCTTTGCGAGGCTACAGGGCCGAGCCGGAGGCGACCATGGCCAAGACGTGCGCCGAGTACTTCCAGATGATGCCCGCCTCGTTCCAGAAGAGCGTCGCCGGCGACCTGAAGGCGACCTACCTCTTCGACCTCTCCGGCGACGGCGGCGGCAAGTGGGTGGTGCAGGTCGCCAACGGGGCGGCGAGCGTCGGCCCTGGGGAGTGCGAGAAGCCGGACGTGACCCTCAAGGCTGCGGCGAAGGACTACATCGCCATCGCCGAGGGGAAGATGAACGCGATGCTGGCCATGGCCACCGGCAAGTTCAAGATCCAGGGCAGCCTCCCCCTGGCCATGAAGCTGGAGAAGATCTTCAAGCGCTGAGCCCGAGCCGACCGCCCATGACCCGAACGTCTCCCGAGATCACCGTCGTCATCCCCGTCTACAACGAGGCCGGGCTCGTCCAGAGCGCCGCCGAGGAGCTGGCCCGCGCGCTCGACGCAGAGCAGCTCGACTACGAGATCATCCTGGCCGAGAACGGCTCCCGTGACGCGACGCCGCAGCTCGTCGACGCCCTGGAGCAGGCCAACCCCCGCATCCGCGCCCTCCACGTGGGCGAGCCGAACTACGGCAAGGCGCTGCGGCAGGGCATCCTCTCGGCCCGCGGCACGTTCGTGCTCTGCGACGAGATCGACCTGTGCGACGTCGACTTCTACCGCGCGGCGCTGCCGCTGCTCCGGTCGGGAGCGGCGGAGCTGGTGGTGGGCACCAAGGCGGGCCGGGGCTCGCGCGACGAGCGGCCGCTGCTGCGCCGCGCCGGCACCAAGGTCATCAACGGGATGCTGCGCCTCAGCCTGGACTTCCGGGGCACGGACACCCACGGGCTCAAGGCCTTCCGCCGCGACGCGCTGCTGCCGGTGGTGGGCAAGTGCGTGGTGGACCGCGACATGTTCGCCAGCGAGTTCGTCATCCGCGCGGGGCGCATGGGGCGGCGCGTCGAGGAGATCCCCATCGTCGTGCACGAGAAGCGCAAGCCCAGCATCAACCTGATGCGGCGGGTGCCCAACGTGCTGAAGAACGTGGCGCGGCTGGTGTACGTCATCCGCATCAAGCACACCTGAGGCTCCCCGTGGCGCTCGCCTGCGTCAACGTCGACCTCGACTCGCTCGGCCACTACTGCCGCATCCACGGCTACCCGGAGACGCTGCTCTCGCCCAGCGCCGCGCGCGCGGTCTACCACGTCGCCCTGCCGCGGCTGGTGGAGCTCTTCGACGAGGCGGGGGTGAGGGCCACCTTCTTCGCAGTGGGCGCGGACCTCGACGACGAGCGCTCGGCGCACGCGCTGGCCTCGGCGGCGGCGGCGGGCCACGAGGTGGGCAACCACACCTTCCGCCACGACTACGCACTGACCCGCGGCAGCCCCGCGGAGATCGCCGCCGACGTCTCCCGCGGCGCCGACGCCATCACCCGCGTCGTGGGCGCGAGGCCGTTGGGCTTCCGGGCCCCGGGGTACACGCTCACCGCGCCGCTCCTCGGGGTGCTGGCCGACCAGGGCTACCGCTACGACTCGTCCACCTTCCCCGCCGCGCCCTACTGGGCGGCGAAGGCGCTGGTGATGGGCGCGCTGTCGGCGCTGGGGCGCGAGTCCAGGGCCATCCTCGACCGGCCGCGGGTGCTCGCGGCGCCGCGGCTGCCGTACCGGCCCGACCTGAGCGAGCCCTACCGCCCGGGCCACGCGCCGCTGATCGAGCTGCCCATCACGGTGCACCCCCTGACGCGGCTCCCGCTGATCGGCACGGCCATCACCGCGCTGCCCCCGCTCGCGCTGGGCGCGCTGTGGCAGGGCGTGGCCGGGCTGCCGTTCGTGAACGTGGAGCTGCACGGCATCGACGTGCTCGACGCCCAGGACGTGGGCTGCCCCGAGCTTGCGTCCGCGCAGCGCGACCTCTCGATCCCGCGGTCGACCAAGCGGGCGCGGCTGCGCGAGATGCTGCGGCGGCTCTCCGGCGGCTTCGAGGTGGTCGCGCTGGCCTCGGCGGCGGAGCGGGTGGGGGTCTAGAGCTCGCGGCGGCCGGTGAGCGCCCGGGCCAGCGTCACCTGGTCGGCGTACTCGAGGTCGCCGCCCATGGGCACGCCCTGGGCGATGCGGGTGACCCGGATGCCCAGCGGCTTGATGAGCTTGGTCAGGTACAGCGCCGTCACCTCGCCCTCCACGTCGGGGTTGGTGGCGACGATGACCTCCTCGACGGTGGTCCCAGCGAGCCGCGCCAGCAGCTCCTTCACCCGGAGCTGGTCGGGCCCCACGCCCTCGAGCGGGGAGAGCACGCCGTGGAGCACGTGGTAGCGGCCCTTGAACTCGCGGGTGCGCTCGATGGCGAGCTGGTCGGCGACGCCTTCGACTACGCACAGCACGCGGGGGTCGCGGCGCGAGTCGCTGCAGAGCGGGCAGGGGTCGTGCTCGGTCAGCGCGCAGCAGACCGAGCACAGACGCACCTTCTCCACGACTTCCGCGATGGCTCGGGAGAGGTCCTGCGCGTAGCCCTTGGGGGCCTTGAGGATGTGGAAGGCCAGCCGCTGGGCGGTCTTCTCGCCGATGCCCGGGAGCTTCGCCAGCTCGACGACCAGGCGCTGGATGGGGTCGGGGGTCATCGCGAGGTTCCGCCCGGCTCAGGTGATTCCGGGGATCTTCACGCCGCCGGAGACCTTCTCCAGCTCGGTCTTCATCTTGGCGCGGCTGTCCTCCATGGCCTTGTTCACCGCCGCGACCACCAGGTCCTCGAGCATGGCCTTGTCGCCGCCCTCGAGCGCCTTGGGGTCGATGCGCACGGCCTTGAGGTCCTGCACGCCGTTCACCACTGCGGTGACCAGCCCGCCCGCGGTGCCCTCGATGTTGGTCTCGGCGAGCTCCTTCTTCTTCGCCTCGATCTTCTCGGTGAGCTTGTTCGCCTGGCGGATGAAGTAGTTGATGTCGATCCCTGGCATGGCTGCGCTTGCTCCTCTCGGGCGTGGCCGTCTGGCTCACGCGTCGTCTGTGCCTGCATCCTCGCCCTCGTCGGCGGGGGCAGGGGCGAACTCTTCCTGCTCTTCCTCCAACACCTTGATCTGCTCGACCGTGCCGCCGAAGAGCCGCAGCGTGGTGAGCACTGCCGGGTGCTCCCGGGCCTCGCGGCGGATGCGCTCGTCGCGGGTGCGGGCGCGCTGGGTGTCCTCCTCGGCGATGGACTGGCTCTGGCCGGGCGAGTCGTCCGCGGTCACCATGTCCAGCACCAGCCCCACGGGCCGGCCCAGCACCTTCGAGATGGCTGCCTCGGCGTCCTTCTGCGAGCGCTCCACCTGGCGCCGGAACATCCCGTCGGTGGGGGCGTAGCCCAGGCGCACGCGGCTGCCCGCGAGCGAGAGCACCCGGCCATGAGCGAGCGCGGAGCCAAGCATGTCCCGCTTCTGGGCCTTCAGCTCGGCGACCACCGCCCGCCAGACGGCGCCAGCGTCCTCGCTGGCTTCCTCTTCGCGGACCACCAGCGCCGGGGGAGCGGACGCTGCAACCGCTGCGACGACGGCCGGCGCGGGGCGCAGAGGCGCCGGCTCGGGCGGGCGGACCGGCTCGGGAG
>CAZAIE010000425.1:0-6566 GCA_964485035.1 uncultured Myxococcaceae bacterium
TCGGAAGCCACTCAGACGATTAATGATGCGAACTTCGATGTCAGGACACTAGCTCGCGGCCGCAGGTGGTCATGCCGTGGGACTGGTAGGCTCCGGCGATGGCGGCCTGCACCGCCACCGAGTAGCTCTTGGAGGCGGCGATGACCGCGTTCGCGGCGTCCTTGAAGGTGGGGGTGGTGCCCAGGCCGACCAGTCCCTGGAAGATGGCCTTGGCCACGTCGGGGCTGCGGCCCGAGGCGGTGTAGGCCGCCCAGTTGGCGCTGCCCCAGAGCTTGCCGTCCTCGTGGGACTCACCGTCGAGGTTGTCGGGGCAGACGTGGGTCTGCGACAGGTCGCGCATCGCCTCGGGCATGGCGGAGCCGATGTGCCGGCCGATCACCGAGTCGTCCAGGAAGAGTGCGGGGAGGCTGTCCGCGAATCCTTCATCCAATCCTCGAGGCATTCCCACCAGCCCCCAACCGTCGGTGCTGTAGTCCGCGAAGCCGGCGCTCATGTCCACGGCGCCGTGGGTGTACTCGTGCATGAGGATCACGGCGTCGTAGGCGAAGTTGCGGTACTGGCCGCCGCCGATGGGGCACAGCCCCACGATGATCGACCCCTGCCCGTAGCCCGCGTTGCAGTCGTAGCCCTGATTGTAGGGGTCGGTGTAGTTCACGCCGATGGGGAGCGAGAAGTCGAGGCCGTTGAAGTTGTTCACCGACTTGAACCACGCGTGCAGCCGGTCGATGGCGTAGTACGCGTGCACCTCGGCGAAGCCGTCACTGGAGCTGCCCTCGTTGGGCGCGATGAGGAAGTTGCCGCCGGTCGCGCGGGCCTTCTTGTTGCTCGCGCTGCAGTCGTCGCCGGGCATGCAGTTGCTGTACAGGTCGACGTAGCTGCCGGTGATGGTGGTGGTGCTGGTCAGGCGGTCGAGGGTGACGGTCTGGTAGGCGCCGACCTCCGGCGAGTTGGGGTAGGCGTAGCCCTGGGCGTGACGCAGGGTGTTCACCGCCGACAGCGCCTCGGGCGCCTCGGGGGCCACCAGCACCCGCCAGGCGCCCAGCGGACGCGCGGCCATGAACTCGACCTGCCAGACCGCTCGGTACTCGCCGTCGACGGCCGCGATCGCCTGGCGCACGCGGTGGGGCTTGCCGCTCCACTCGGTCGCGCCCACGCGACGCAGCGCCGTCTGCAAGGCCTGCTCGGACGAGAGCCCGAACCGTGCCTCGATGCGGGGGAGGCGCTGCAGGCTCCCGCCGATCATCACCAGCCGGCCGTGCTCGTCGACGGTCGCGGCGACGTCCGCCGAGAGCACCGGCAGGCCCTGGTGCTGCTGCGCGAAGCGGTAGACCGTCGCCTTCGCCGCGCCCACCTTCCTGGGTTCGGAGAAGGTCGTGAGCCCGGGCTCGTAGCCCAGCACCTCGGGCCACTCGTCCAGGAAGCGCAGCAGGGCGGGGACCTCCGCGCCGGCGGGCAGGTCGACCGAGAGATCGGTGATGAGCGACGCCGCGCCGGTCGCCTCGTGCTGGTGGACCTGGGCGGCGGGGTGCGCCTCGTGGAACCGCCGCAGGGCGCGGTCGTCCGCACGGACGGAGGTCGGGCAAACCAACGCTGCAAGAAGGAGGAGGGGAAGGTGACGGTTCACGGGGCACTCTCGAGGGGAAGCTGCGACCCAGCCGTGCCGGCCACTGACGAGGGCATTCATCCGGGGGAGCAGCGCCGGACGACGATAGGCCGCTGGATAGACGAAGTCGATCGATCCGGAGCGCACGGTGCACGCCCCCGCCCGGGAGGGTAGGCTGCCCCTTCCTCCGGAGGCGTCATGTCCCCACTCGTCCTCGCGTTGCTGGTGCTCCCGGTCTCCCTTCCGGCACAGACGCCTGACCCGCGACCGGTCCTCGAGGCCCTACGCGAGAGCCCGCATCGCTCCCCGACCGGCGAGCCGCTGTTCCCTGCCGACCTGCGAATCGAGGCCGGCCCGGACGGCGCTCTCGTGCTCTCTGGAACCTTCAGGACCCCCGCCGATCCGCGGATGGCCGAGGTGGTGGAGGAGCTGCGGCTGGAGACGGTGATGGGCGCGCTCGACGCCGCCGAGGCCGGCGGGGTGCGGGTGCTGCTGCGCGAGGGTGCGCGCGTGCGGCCACTGGGCGGTGAGCGCCGGACTCCGAGGGTCCGCCAGGACCGGCCGCCGCGGCTCCCGCCCCGTCCCTCGCCCAAGCTCCCGCTCGGCGGCGCCCTCCTCGGCAAGCGCATCGCCCTCTCCGCGGGCCACGGCTGGCTGGAGTCGACCACCTCGCCGGGGACCTGGGCGACGCAACGCGTGCGCTGGGACTTCGAGGGCTGCGGGAGCTGCCGCGGCATCACCGAGGACTTCTTCAACGCCGACGTCATCGCCTTCCACGTCATCCCGCTCCTGCAGGGAATGGGCGCCGAGGTGGTGCTGGTGCGCAACCCCGATCACTCGACCGAGCCGATGGTCGTCGTGGACGACGGCGACGCGGCGTACGCCGAGAGCGGCACCTGGGCGGCGGGTACGAACACTGGAGGCCACGGCGGGGACTACCGGGCCTCTCCTCCGGGCGGCGGCGAGGCGACGTTCTCCCTGGCCACCGGGGCCGCGGGCCGGCGCAACGTCGCGCTGCGCTGGCTCGAGGGCGGGAACCGCACCGTGGCTCAGGCGAGCGTGCGCCACGCGGGCGGGACCACCACCTTCGACCTCGACCAGCAGCGGTTCGGCCGGTTCTGGCTCGACCTGGGGTCGTTCTGGTTCGACCCCACCGGCGGCAGCCTCACGCTCTCGAACCCTGGGAGCGGCTACCTCATCGCCGACGCCGCGCTGGCGGGGGGCGGAACCTTCACGCCGGCGAGCAAGCCCTGGTGGCAGATGGCGGCGCTGTCCTACGTCCCCTGGGCGGGCGCCTCGGCGGACGTCCTCCAGTACGGCGACGTGAGCATCCGCCCGGCCTACGCGGAGTACGTGGGCGCGGACCTGTACCTCTCGTTCCACGGCAACGCGTCCGGCTCGGCTGGGGCGAGCACCGTGAACGGGCTCTCCACCTACCGCTACTCGTGCCAGACCTACTCCGACCACAGCTCCAGCGACTCGGCGACCGGGTGCGACGACCCGCCCGGCTCGAAGGCGGCGCTGGACCTCATCCACGCGGCGATGCTGGCGCGGGTGCGCGCGGACTGGGACCCGAACTTCCGCAACCGCGGGAAGTACGTCGCGAACTTCGGCGAGCTGCGCACCCTCGAGGGCATCCCCGGCGTGCTCATCGAGTCGGCGTTCTTCGACAACCGCGCAAACCCCTCCGGGACCCCGCCGCCGAAGTACGCGGACAACCGGACGATGCACGATCCTCGCTGGCGCGAGGCGCTGGCCTACGGCATCGCCGAGGGCGTGGCGCAGTACCTGAACCCGGGCTCCCACGCACCGCCGGTCCGCCCGGAGGGGCTGCGGGCGGTGAACCGGGCGGACGGGACGCTCGAGGTCTCCTGGCGCGCGGTCCCTGGCGCCGCCGGGTACCGGCTCTACACCGTTGCCGGGCCGCACGTCGGGCTCGGACGGGAGCGAGCCTTCGACGCTGGCCGCTTCGTGACTGCGAGCTCGGCCGTCCTCTCGGACCTCACTGCGCGGACCGTCTACGGCTTCCGCGTCACCGCGGTCTCTGCCAACGGAGAGGGCCTGCCTTCCCAGACGGTGGTCGCGCGCTTCCGCGGGGCGAACACGCGCGGGAGGCCCGTGGCCGAGGCGCTGGTGGTCTCTGCGTACGACCGCCGCGACGCGTGGGTTCAGGAGGTCGACAACGACGGCGCGTACGCCATCGAGCACGGCCAGGCGATGGCCGCGGCATCCGGAGCGGACGTCTTCTTCGATGGCGTCCTGGACGAGGCAGTGGAAGACGGCTCGGTCTTGCTCGCGGGCTACCGCCTGGTCGACCTCGCGACCGGGAAGGACTCGGTCGAGCACGAGTCGGTCTCCAAGGCGATGCAGGCCCTGCTCACGCCGTACCTCGCCGCTGGCGGCGCGCTGATGGTCTCGGGAGAAGAGGTCGGGTACGACCTCGCGGGGAAGGGCGACGCGACCGATCAGGCCTTCTTCTCCGACCAGCTCCGGGCGAGCTACGTCGCAGACGACGCAGACGCCTTCACGTTCACCGGCGCCGCCGCGGGGCCGTTCGACGGCGTGGGGACCCTGGGACTGGACGACGGGACCAAGGGCGTGTTCCGAGTGGAGTACCCGGACGTCCTCTCGCCGGCGACGGGGGCCTCGGTGGCGCTGACCTGGCCAGACGGGCGCGCCGCGGCGGTGTCCAGCGCCCAGGTCGTCCTCTTCGGCTTCCCGCTCGAGGCGGTCGTCCCGGGCGCAGACCGGGCGAAGCTCTTCTCTCGTGCGGTCGCCCATCTCGCGCCGGGCATCGCCCAGGGCGATCTGGATCTCGATGGCGCCTTCGACGCGTGCGAGGTGCAGTACGGGTTCGACCCCCACGACGCGGTGGACGGCCCGCAGGACGCGGACGGGGACGGCAAGTCCAACGCGCAGGAGTGCCAGGCCGGCACGGACCCCGGCCGCGGCCCGGGGCTCGGCGCAGATGCAGGTTTCCCGTTCCCCGACGCCGCCGCGCCCGCCTCCGACGCTAGCGGGCCGGGGACCGATGCCTCGACCGCTGGGCCCGACGCGCAGGGAGCGCCCGGCGAGGACGCGGGGCCAGTTCCAGGGCTCGATGCGGCGGCCCCGGGGGTCGATGCTGCTCGGCAGGTGGACGCCACGGCGAGCGCCGGCGACGTCGGCTCGGTTCCCGTGGAGGACGGGGGCTGTGGCTGCGCGGCGGGACCGGGCGCGGCGGGGTGGGGTTGGCTGCCCGCTGCACTCTGGGGCTTGGCCCGCCGGCGTCGTTCGTTGCAGGGCTGATTCGCCCCGCCGATTCGTGCGCGGGTTCACGGTCGCGGCGACCGTTTTTCTCCCGAAGAAGGTCGCCGGATCCTGCGCAGGACTTGGTATGTTGACGGTCCGATGCTGCAGCGCGGAGCCCAGCTAGGCCAGTACAAGATCGTCCGATTCCTCGGTGAAGGCGGGATGGGCGAGGTCTACGAGGCCCTCCACATCGAGCTGAACAAGCGGGTCGCGCTCAAGACCCTGCGCCCGCAGACGGACAACAACCCCCAGGTCCGCGAGCGGTTCCTGCGCGAGGGTCGGTCGGCGGCTCGCCTGCGCCACCCGCACATCGTCGACGTCTTCGACGCCGGGCAGGCCGACGGCCTGGTCTTCCTGGTGATGGAGTTGCTGGAGGGCGAGGACCTCGCCGACGTGCTCAAGCGCGAGCACCGGCTCAGCGTGGAGCGCGCGGTGGACCTGATGCTGCCGGTGATGGCCGCGGTGTCCAACGTCCACGAGCAGGGCATCATCCACCGGGACCTGAAGCCGCAGAACATCTTCCTGGCCCGCGGGCCCTACGGCGAGCCGGTGCCCAAGGTGCTGGACTTCGGCATCAGCAAGGTCACTGCGCTCGAGGGGGCGCTGACCACCGCCGGCGAGGCGCTGGGCAGCCCGTACTACATGTCCCCGGAGCAGTCGCGGGGCGTGGTGGAGCTGGACGGCCGCAGCGACGAGTTCGGCCTGGGAGTCATCCTCTACGAGCTGGTCACCGGGGTGCGGCCCTTCGAGGCCCAGAACCTGATGGCCCTGCTCTACGCCATCCAGAACGAGAACCCGATGCCGCCGCGGCAGCGGGTCCCCGAGATCACCGCGGAGTTCGAGGCGGCGATGATGCGCGCCCTCGAGCGCGACCCCGCGCGCCGCTACGCCTCGGTCTTCGAGTTCGGCAAGGCGCTCATTCCCTTTGCGGGCGAGCGCGCGCGGATGCTCTGGACCCCGCTGTACGGCACGGTGACCCCGGCCGCGCGCTCGGCCGAGCCGGCGCCCCAGGACCCGAGGCCCCGCTCGCGCAGCTCCATGGAGGAGACCCAGGCGCGGCCCGCGTCTCCGTCGCCGCCACCGGCGTACCCCACGCTGCCCCCGGTCATGCCGGTGGTCGCCGAGGCGCCCGAGCCCGAACCCGAGCCGGTCCCGGCGGCGCTGCCGATGCCGAAGATCCAGCCGGTGGCCATCCGCTCCCAGGTGGTGCCCGTCGCACCGGCGGCGACGTCCGCCCCCGCTGCAGTGCCTCCAGTGAAGCCCGCCTCGCCGGTGGCTCGCTCGCAGTCGATGCCGGCGTTCAAGGACCCTGCGCCCTCCCTCAACCCGCGGCCTCCCACGCGCGCCTCGTCGGTCCCGCCCCAGACGCCCCGTCCCGAGCCGCGGACGGAGTCCCGGCCGCCGACGCCTGCGCGGCCCTCGACGAAGGGCCACCCAGCGGTCCCGGCCCGTCCCGAGGCCAAGCCTCCTCGCGCGGTGTCCAAGCCACCGGCGCGGCGCGACACGCCGATCTCCCCGAAGACCCCGCCGCTCCCGCTCTCGGTGGGGCCACGGGACACACCGCCGATGCCGCTGCCCGCCGCCCGGCGCGAGACCCCCTCCGTTCCGGCGGCGGCGTTGCCGAAGGCCCCGCCCGGCAAGCGCCCGGTGCCGCCCTCGCAGAAGCGGCGCG
>CAZAIE010000426.1:0-6563 GCA_964485035.1 uncultured Myxococcaceae bacterium
GTACTCGAGCGCTCCGGCCCTGGCCGTGCTTGCCCAGCGGGTGGCCACGCGGCTGGGGGCCCGCCCGGAGGAGGGCCACCGGATCGGCTAGGCCGCGCTGAGCCTCGCCGTGGCCAGCCGCCTCCAGGGCGGGGAGCCCTTCGCCGCGCCGACGCTCGCCCCGCTGCGGAGCCTCCTCGGCCCGGCCTTCGACGACCTCGCGGACCTGCTCCTCCCCGCGGCCGACGGGAACTCGGCGGCTGCGCCCACTGCCCCGGGCCCTGCCGCGGTCGCCGCCGCGCAGCTCTTTGCCACCGCCGCAGGGACCCCCACGCCGCCGTACGAGGCCGCGAAGTCGGCGCTCGGCGCCATGCGCCAGCTCGGGTGGCTCTCGGCGCCGGTGCTCGACGCGCTGTCCGCCGAGCTCACGGAGCGCTACACGCCACGTCCCAGGGTCCTGGTGGCCGGGAAGGATGGCGGTCCGCTCGTCGAGGTGGGACGGATGCTCCAGGGGCAGGGCTTCGCCCCCATGGCCGTCCGCACCCGCGCCGAGCTCGCCCCGCTGCTGCGCGAGGCGGTGGCGCTGGTCGCCGAGGCGGCGCACCCGGAGCTGGGGAGCGCCCGGCTCGCCGAGCTCCGCCGCGACCCCCGCTTCGCGCAGTTCCCCGTGTTCCTGCTCGCCGGGACCAACGAGGCCGCCGCGGTGACCCGCGCGCTCGAGGCGGGCGCAGACGACGTGTTCACGCCGCCCCTGAACGAGGCGGTGCTCACCGCGAAGCTCAAGCGGCTGGTCCAGGCACGGGCATCGAGGGCGTAGCGGCTACTTCTCGGAGGCCTTGGCCAGCTCGTAGACGTAGTTCAGCACCTCGGCCACCGCGTCGTAGAGCTCCTCGGGGATCTCGTCGCCCACTTCCAGGCGGTTCAGCGCATGCGCGAGGGGCACGTTGCGCATGATGGGGACACCCGCCTGCTTCGCGATCTCCAGGATCTTCTCGGCCTTGGTCCGCGCGCCCTTGGCGATGATGCGCGGGGCCTGGTCGGCCTCCTTGTCGTACTTCAGCGCAATCGCGATCTCGGGCTCGTTGTCTGGCACGCGGCACCTCGGGCTCCATGATGCCAGCGTGCGTCAGGCGGGCAAGCGGCGCGGCGGCCGCTCCGGTCAGGGCACGAAGAAGACCCGACCCGGCTCGCTGGTCGAGGCCGGCTGGTGGCAGGAGTTGCACGCCCCGGACATCGAGCCCCCGGGCATGTAGATGCGGGAGTTGCCCTGCCGCACGGCGACCTCGATGGGGAACACCAGCGGCTCGGAGGTGTAGAAGTTGCCCGCGGGGTTGGTCTCGCGCGTGACGGTCTTGCCCTTGGCGTCGGTCAACTCGACCCACACGTGCCGGAGCCCCTCGCCAGCCGGAGCGTCGGGCGTCGCGTAGACGGTCCCGGCGGCGGTCCACGCCGGGGCGGTGCCGCCCTCGGAGTGGCAGGCCATGCAGTCCTTCCCCGGGTCCATCTGGGCGCTCTCGGAGGGGACACAACCCGACACGACCAGGGCCAGGGCCAGCAGCGTGCGCTTCACTTGGACGCCTCCGCCTTCAGGGTCACATCCACGGCGATGGTGATGAGATCGTCGACCTTCACGAACAGCAGCGAAGGCCGCTTGACGTCGTGCGCCTCCAGGCTCACCTGGAACGTCCCGGTCGCCCGAACCTCCTGGGCTGAGGCGAAGGCCAGCTTCACCGGCACCTTCATCGGGCGCGTCTGCCCGTGGAAGTCGAGCTGGACGTCCAGCGTCGCGTCGAGGGTCGCCGGGTAGGCCTCCGGGAGCGCCAGCTTGGTGGTCCCCTTCAGGACGACGTGGGGCCACTTGGGGGTGTCCATGACTTCCTGCATGTGCGCGTCGCGGTTCGCGTCCCCGGAGAGGAAGCTCGCCACCGTCGCGCGCACCATGACCTGCGCGCTCCCGTCCTCGCGCAGCGCCGCCCGGGCCTCCACCGCCTTCGACTCGCCCTTCACGGTGTGGAGCTTGTGCACCAGCGTGTAGCCGAGCGTGCTCTTCGCCGAGTCCACCGCGAACAGCCGGGGCGCCGCAGGAGCCTGGGCGAGGACCGCGGCCACCACCACCAGCAGGGAGTTCATGCGCTCCTCCTCAGAAGATCATCACCGACGCGCCCACCGCCATCGCGGCGTAGGTCCCATAGCCCACGAAGAGGTGCGCCTTCGCCAGGTCGCGCTGCGTGTCCTTGCCCGGCAGCGTGTAGGCGGTCACCACGCCCATCACCAGGTTGGCGATCATCCCGGCCGCCGCGGTGAACATGGCGATGCGGTGGACCATCGTCCGGTCGAAGCCCTGGGAGGTCTTCTTCAGCGGCGAGGGGGCGAGCAGCGCCAACAGCTCGTTGGTCACGAACACGCCCAACGTCGAATACGAGAGCACCTGGTGCGTGAGCTTGAACTGGCCGGTGCGGTCCCCTCCGCCGTACAGGTCGCGGTAGTTGACCTGGCCCATCACCACCGTGGCCAGCTCCAGCACCATCAGCCCGATGCCGAGGCCCTGGTGCACCTTCAGCATCGTCCGCCGGGTCTTGAGCGCCTCCTGGTCGACCGCGGGCTCGGTGGGCTTCGGGGCGTCGCCCAGCAGGTCGAAGTCCATCGCCGGGGTGGGCGCCGGGCTTGGCGGCTGGGCTGCAGCGGGGGCCTCTGCCTGCGCGAGCAGGACCGGGGGCTGCAGCTCGAGCCTCTCGGGGAGCAGCAGCCCCGCCGAGGGCGTGGTGGCCAGGGCCAACGCAGTCAGGATCGATAGCATCGGGGCAGCGCCTCCTGCGCTTGTCGGGTGTTGGATGCTTCAGTCGCGAAAGGGTTCCCGCCGGGAACTCCCTACTCGAGCTCGTCGGAGGTCTGGATGGGCCCCGGAGGGTTCCCGCCCTCGAGCTCCACCTTGAACTCCGAGAAGACGCCATCGCCGTCCAGGTCCCCGCGGGCGATGACCACCGCTCGGTTCGGCTCCGGGACCTGCACCTCGTACTGGTACCGCACGCCCTCGGTTCTCCAGTCGAGCTTCTGGAAGCCGGCGTCGGCCACGAACGGGACGCGCTGCTTCCCCGGGACCTGCGCTGGCACCGGGCCCGCGGCCACGTACTCGCCCTTGTCGGCGTAGTGCGCCAGCTGCGCCACGGCGATGGCCCGGACGTTCACCTTCGCCTCCATGGCCTTGGAGCGCGTCTGGTACTTGATGAAGTTGGGGATGGCGATGGCCGCGAGGATGCCCAGGACGCAGGGCACCGCGCAGACCGCGACGACGATGGCGACGATGAGCCCGGTGTTGCTCTTCTTGGGCGCCGCGAGCACGTTGCCGCAGCCACAGTTGAAGCTCTCGCCCGGCTTGCGTCCGCTGACGTCGTGGCGGGCCTGGCACTTCGGACACTGCAGGATCATGGCTGCCCCCTCGTTCTCGGGTTTGGTTTCAGGCCTGGGGCTTCGCGCCGGTGCGGCGCTTCTCTTCGGCCCAGACGAAGTTGAGGACCTCGGCGACCGCATCGTACAGGGCCTCGGGGATCTCCTGGCCCACGTCCACCCGGTAGAGCGCGTGCGCGAGCGGCACGTTGCGCACCTCGGTGACCCCGGCCTTCGCGGCGAGCTTCTTGATCTGCTCGGCCCGGGCGTCGAGCCCCTTGGCCACCACGCGCGGCGCCTGGTCCTCCCCGCTGTCGTAGCGCAGCGCGACCGCGTAGTGCGTGGGGTTGGTGACGATGACGTCGGCGTCCGCCACCTCGTCCATCATCGCCCCCTCGAGGATCTCCTGGTGCATCTCCTTGCGCTTGGCCTTGTGGTGCGGGTCGCCCTCCGACTCCTTGTACTCCCGCTTCACCTCGTCCTTGGTCATCATCATGTCCTTCATGAAGGACCGGTGCTGCCACCAGACGTCGAAGATGGCGAAGAGGATGAAGAGCAGCGCGATGCGGGTGGTGAGCTTGTAGAGCACCGCCCCCGCCGCCATCATGATCAGGTCCGGCTCGGCGCGCGCGCTGGTGACGATGAGCCGCAGCTCGCCCCGCACCACCGAGTAGGCGATGTACGCCGAGAGCACCATCTTCAGGGTGCTCTTGAGCAGCTCCACCAGCTGCTTCTTGGAGAAGAGGTTCTTGAGCCCCTCGATGGGGTTCAGCTTCTCCAGCTTGGGCATCAGCGGTTCCAGGGTGAACAGCGAGCCCACCTGCAGGAAGTCCCCCAGGCCGCCGACGATGGCCCCGGCCATGGCCGGCGGCATGGTGAGCAGCACCACGAGGTAGAGCCCCTGGAACACCAGGGCGGCGATGACCTCGGGGGTGATCTCCTTGAGCTGGACGGCGGCGAAGGCCTGGAACAGCACCTCCTTGTAGTGCTGGTACGTCAGGGGGAAGGTGGCCGCCATGGTGAAGAAGCCGACCATGAAGACCAGCGCCCCGGTGAGGTCGCGGGACTTCCAGACCTGGCCCTTGCGCCTGGCGTCGTCGAGCTTCTTGGGGGTTGGTTCCTCGGTCTTCTCGCCGCCCTCGTCCGCCACTCGCCACCACCTCCCTTCCATCCTGGGCCGGCCTTGGCCGGGCAGCCTGGCCGCGCGCTCGCTTCCGAGGGGCGCGCGGGGGCGTTCACTTCACGAGAACAGGGTGATCGTCTGGTGCACGTAGCGCAGCATCGTCTGGAACATCCCCACGAACCGCTCGTAGAGGACGAACAGCGCCGAGAGGGTGATGGCCGCGACGATCATCGGCTTCACCGACATGGAGATGAAGAAGACCTGGATCTGCGGGACCACGCGGTTGATGAGCCCCAGCGCGATGTCGGTGAGGAACGTGGCGATGGTCGCCGGCGCCGCCAGTGCGATGGCCACCACCAGCATGTCCGCGGTCATGCGGATGACCAGCTGGAAGAGCGGCCAGAACCCGTGCCCGAACCGCGGCCAGGCGTCGAGGGGGATGTCCTTGAAGCTCATGAAGAGCGCGTCGAGGACCACGTGGTGCCCGTTGAGCCCCAGGAAGATGACGATGGTGAGCTGGAACTTGAAGTCGGCGTAGAGCGTCGCCTGCTGCTGGATCTGCGGGACGAACACCGTCGCCATGTTCGCGCCCGACACCGTGTCCACGAAGGTGCCCGCCGACCGCGCCGCGTCGAAGGCCATCGAGGCCATCAGCGCGATGGTGGTGCCGATGAAGACCTCCTTGAGCATCAGCAGCACGAAGCTCAGCGCCCCCGGGGGGATGGGGGTGTCGGCGACGAACGGGTAGAGGATGAGCGAGAAGGCGATGCCCACGCCCAGCTTCACCTGCGAGGGCACCACCTCGCCGCCGATGAACGGCGCCACCAGGATGAGCGGCAGCACGCGGGCCATGAGCAGCGCCCAGATGAGGAGCACCTGCGAGAAGCTGGCGGTGATGCCGAGCTCTTTGAGGAGCTGCTCCATGCCGCCGCGTCACCGCACCATGAACGGGAAGCGGTCGAAGAGCTGGAAGGTGAAGGCCAGCAGCTGGTGGCCAATCCACGGGCCGGCGAGCGCCAGCACCCCGAAGACGATGATGATCTTGGGGGCGAAGGTGAGCGTCTGCTCCTGGATCTGGGTGGTGGCCTGGAACAGCGAGATGGCGAAGCCCACGATGAGGCTGATGAGGATGGGCGGGCCCGAGGCGATGAGCGTGAGGTACAGCGCCTCGCGGGTGATGGTGGTGACGTAGTTCTCGATTCCGAGCATCGCGTTCCCCGCTGGCGCCTAGAGGTAGCTGATGACCAGGCCCTTGGTGATGAGGTACCAGCCGTCGACGAGCACGAAGAGCAGCAGCTTGAAGGGCATGGAGATGGTGGTGGGGGAGAGCATGTGCATGCCCAGCGCGAGCAGGATGTTGGCCACCACCATGTCGATGACGATGAAGGGCACGAAGAGGATGAAGCCTATCTGGAAGGCCTGCTTCAGCTCGCTGATGACGAACGAGGGGACCACCACCATGAAGTCGCGCTCGCCCACCGAGCCCTTGTCCTGCTCGGAGCGCAGGCGCTTGGCCAGGCTGTAGAACATGTTGCGGTCCTTCAGCGTGGAGTGCTTGAGCAAGAAGTCCCGCATCGGCTCCTTGGCCTTCTCCGCCGCCTGGATGAGCACGCCCACCGACTGCGTGCTCATGAGCTCGCCCTGCTTCTCGAAGAGCCCGCCGGTGGCGCGGTACATGTCGATGCCCACGGGCGCCATGATGTAGACGGTGAGGATGATCGCCAGGCCGGTGATGACCTGCGTCGGGGGGATCTGCTGGGTGCCCAGCGCGCTGCGCACGATGGAGAGCACCACGGCGATCTTCACGAAGGAGGTCACCATCAGCAGCACGAAGGGGACCATCGACAGCGCCGCCAGCGCGACCATCAGCACCAGCGGCTTGCTGGCGACGGAGCTGCTGTCGAGGCTGCTCATCACCTCGTTGAAGCCCGACGGCGCCGCCGGGGGTGGCGCGCCCTTCTGCGCCGCCCAGACCAGCGTGGGGACCGCCACCACCGCGAAGGCGGTGACCGCCCAGAGCGCTCGTCGTGCGGCTCGGGAGAGGGTGAGTCGCGTCATGTCTGACCTCTTCAGGAAG
>CAZAIE010000427.1:0-6560 GCA_964485035.1 uncultured Myxococcaceae bacterium
GTCCCGAGAACCCCGCCCGCTCCAGGGCGGCCAGCAGCTGCGGGAGCACCGTCGCCGGGTTCCCCAGAAGCGACCCGCGCGCGACCAGGCTGCGCTCGGCGAGCGCCGCGTCCGTCAAGAGCCGCTCCGGCCGTCGCGCGACCAGCCAGACCCTGGGCAGCCGCTCCAACGTGCACGCGAGCAGGTTCAGGGCCAGCGCCCAGAGCAGCAGCGTGTACCACCACGAATGGAAGACGTCCTGCAGCTCCAGGGCCCGGGCCAGGGTGAAGAGCGCCCCCTCGCCCAGGCTCTCGCGCAGCTCGACCACCGAGAGTGGCCGGGGGTTCAGCACCGTGCCCAGGGCGCTGGTGATCGCCAGCGCGGCGCACAGCCACAGCGTCAGGCGCAGCGAGACGAAGAAGGCCCAGACCGCGTCCAGCCTCGACCCCGAGCGTCCGGCCGCTGGGGCCGGGACGCTCACGGCGAGCTCTTCCCCTTCTTCGGGTCCTTCTTCGCCTCGGGCTTGTCGGTCGCCTTGGCGGGCTTGTCGGCCGTCTTCTCGTCCCGGGCGGCGCGCGCGGCGCGCTCGGCGGTCCAGTGATCGATGGCCTTGAGCTTCTCGGCGAACTTGAAGGGGGTCAGCGAGGGGGCCGTGGCGTCGTGGCAGCGCAGGCACATCTTCTCGGACGGGTCGACGAGCCCCACCGCCCGGGAGAGCTCCTTGTCCTTCATCACGTAGCTCGGCTTGTAGTACTGGCCGCCGCCGTGGCACGTCTCGCAGCCCACGTGCGCGAAGCCCTTCGCCCCCTCGGGCGAGTGGCAGGACATGCAGCGCGCGTCCTTCTGCTGCTTCTCGCTCAGGGGGGCCGCCTGCGCGTGCTGCGAGTCCTTCCAGATCTCGTAGGCGGCCGGGTGGCAGACCTTGCAGCTCTCCGGGCCGATGAACTCGGCGGCCTGGGCGACGGGGCCCAGGAGGAGAGACAGCGCGATTCCGCAGGGCAAAAGTGAGCGCATGGCCGGATGGCGGTAACACACCCGCGCCGGTATGGGCAAGGAATACGCGGACCTACGGCGCTTCGGGTGGACAGGAGCGCGCCGGGGGACCTAGAACTGCCGCCTCGTGTCGCTCTTCGGCGAAGACTCGGCCCAGGCCCTGGGCATCCTGGTGCTCACCCTGCAGGTGGCTGGCTCGGGGCTCCTCCTCGGGCTCCTCCTGGGCGTGCCGGCGGGGCTGGCGCTGGCGCTCGCGCGCTTCCCCGGCCGCCGGGTGCTCCTGGGGCTGTCCAACGCAGGGATGGGGCTCCCGCCGGTGCTCGCCGGCCTCGTGGTCTCGCTGCTGCTCTGGCGGGCCGGGCCGCTGGGGGCGCTCGAGCTCATGTACACCCCCGAGGCGATGATGCTGGCCCAGGCGCTCATCGCCACGCCCATCGTGATCTCGCTGACGGCGGCGGGCATCCAGCAGCTCGGGGAGGACCTGCCCGGACAGCTCCGCGCGCTGGGGGCGTCCCGCGCGCAGCTCGCCTGGCTCCTCTTGCGCGAGGCCCGGGTCCCGCTCGTCGCCGCGGCGATGGCCGCCGCCGGCCGCCTGCTCGCCGAGGTGGGCGCAGCGATGATGGTGGGCGGCAACATCAAGAACGAGACCAGGGTGCTGACCACGGCGATGGTGATGGAGGTCCGCCAGGGCCACTTCGCGCTGGCGCTGGGGCTGGGCTTCGTGCTGCTACTCCTGGCGCTCGCGGTGAACGGGGCGCTCACCTTGCTGCAGCAGCGGCGGACGCCATGACAGTCCTCGCCCACCTGCAGGACGTCCGGGTCGATCGCGGCGAGCGCCCGGTCGTCCACGTCCCCAGCCTGGACATCCGCCGCGGCGAGACGTGGGCGCTCCTGGGCCCGAACGGGGCCGGCAAGACGTCGCTGCTCCACGCCCTGGGCCTGCTGCTCCCACCCGCGGCGGGCGAGCTCGTGCTCTTCGGGGAACGCGTCGAGCCCGGCCGCACGCCCCCGCTCGCCCTGCGCCGGCGGGTGCTCACCACCTTCCAGGGCACGCTGCTCCTGGACCGGACCGCCCTCGAGAACGTGGCGCTCCCCCTGCTGCTTCGAGGCATGGCACACCACGCGGCGCGTGCTCGCGCCCGCGAGGCCCTGGCGCTCTTCCAGGCCGAGCACCTCGCCGAGCGGCGCGCGACGAAGCTCTCCGGCGGCGAGGCGAGGCGGGTCGCGCTCGCCCGGGGCCTCTCGCCGCGCCCGGACCTGTTGCTGCTCGACGAGCCCTTCGCGGCGTTGGACCCGCCGTCACGGGAGGCCCTGGCGGGTGAGCTGAGACAGGCCCTGGGCGCAACGGGAACCACCTGCGTCGCGGTGACGCACGACCGTCAGGAGGCGCTGGCGCTCGCGGATCACGTGGGGATCGTCCTCGAGGGACGGCTCGCCCAGGCAGGGCCTGCCCTCGACGTCTTCCGCGCTCCGGCGAGCGAGGCGGTGGCGAGATTCGTGGGCGTCGAGAACCTGGTGCCAGTGCGCGTCCTGGAGCGCGGCGAAGACACCTGGCGCCTCCGGGCCGCGGGCATCGAGCTGCGCGGCACGCCGTCGCCGCACCGTGGGGACGAGGCGCTGGCCTGCTTCCGGGCCGAGGACGTGCTGCTGGCGCGCCCGGGGACCACCGGGCTCTCGGCGCGCAACCAGGTGCCCTGCACGGTGGCCGCCGTGGAGCGCGGGGCCGCGGGGCTCCAGGTCCGGCTGCAGGGACCGTTCCCGCTGGTGGCGCTGCTCTCGCGCGCTGCGGTCGAGGAGCTGGGGCTGGCTCCTGGGACGCCGGTGGTCGCCTGCTTCAAGTCCAGCGCGGTGCACCTGACCTGAAGAAACAGGTCCGGCGCCACCCGAGGGAGAGGTGGCGCCGGACCCTTCCAACCCCAACTCGTACGTTGGGCTAGAGCACCAGTGCGGCGCCGAGGTACGGCCCGTTCCAGCCGTCCTTCACGCGCGTCCCCGCGGACTCGGCCTCGATCTGCATGTAGCGCCAGCCCGCGTCCACCCGGAGGATCCACAGCTTCGCGAAGATGCCGCCGAAGGCGTCCACGTACTTGTAGGGCCAGCCCGTGCCGTGGACCGAGGCGATGAGGCCGAACGGCCCGAGGATGCGGACGTCGCCGGAGAGGCCGAAGTCGGGGCCGACGACCAGCGTGTCGTCGGTGAAGGCGCCCAGGGCGCCGAACTCGAGGCGGAGGCGGGCGCGCTCGGTCGAGAGCGGCGAGAAGGTGAGGTGCGCGTCGACCAGCTTGAAGTTCACGCGCTCACAGTCCACCACCGCGCTCTCGGCCCGGTGCAGCGTCGCACCGGCGTTGAGGTTGAAGCCCACCCGCTTGCCCTCGAAGCTCAGGCCCACGCTCGCCGAGCCGTGGTCGGTGAAGGCCTCGCCGCGCAGGCTCAGCGTGAAGCGCCGAAGGTTGGGCTCGGGGGCCGGCGGGACGACCGGGGCCGCAGGAACAGGAGGCGGCATGACCACCACCGGCGCCGGGGCCATCACGATCGGGGCGGGCATCATCACCACGGGAGGCGGGGGCGCCATCACCACCGGCTGCTGGATGACGATGGGGGCCGGGGCCATGCCGATGCCCAGCCAGTCCAGCGACATGCCCGCGCGCCAGTGGCCGTTGTGGCGCATGTGGGACAGCTTGTCGATCATCTCCTCGGCCTCATGGCCGGTGATGAAGACGCCGTTCACGTAGACAGGAGGCAGGCCGGGGGCTGGGGTGCCTTGGACGCTGGAGGGGCTCAGCCAGTCGAGGCGGGCGCCGCCCCGGTGGTAGTGGTGACGGCGATGGTGCGCGAGCTCGTCGATCATCTCCTGGGCCTCGCGGCCGACGATGACCACCGAGCCCACCTGCACCGGCGGAATCACTTCCTGCGCCTGCGCGCTGGTGGCAACCAGCACCACTGCCAGGACGGACGCGACCCCCAGGATCATCTTGCGCATGCGCTCCTCCGGAACCCCTGCTTCGCGTGGTTTCCTGGCTGACCCACCAGAGCGGTCCCAGGTGAACGACGCTTGACGAAGGGTTTGTTGCCTCACCCGGAGAAAGCGATCGACCGAGGATGCGAAAAATCGACGCCTTGTCGAAAACCTAGCAACGACGGCAGGTTGCCATGAGGCAGCCCCGACTCTGCTTCTTTGTCGCTCTTGAGGGGTGCCGCGGGAAGCGGCAGGCATTCGAGCCGGTACGGCCCGGGCTCAGCCCTCGCTGACGGGCGCGAACACGGTCTCGGGCTGGCTCATCCCGTGGATCTCGAAGGATCCCAGGTTCGTCAGGGTCCGGCTGGTCAGGCGGGCGAACTCGGCGCTCACGACGAGCCGACGAGGCAGCTTCGCCGTCAGCCCCTCCAGCCCCGCGGCCAACGCCATGCCCGGCCCGCCGTCGCGGCCATCGCCCACGTGCAGCGAGAGACCGATCCGCAGCGCCGGGGCCCCGCCGTTCGCTCGACGCTCGTTGAGGGCTGCGAGCGCCTCGAACGCCTCCTCGGCCGCCTCGATCACCAGGTCACACACGCGGGTCGCTCCGGCGTCCCCCGCTTCGGTGATGGGGAAGACGGCGACGACGTTCGCCCCGCGGGTGGTGAGCACCTTGCCCCCGTGGCTGCCGATCGCTGGGACGAGGCAGGCCACAGCGTCCGCTCCGCTGGAGGCAGGGCCTTCACGCAGGTCGGAGAACCAGATGACGGAGCGCTGCGTGTCCATGCGTGTCCCTCAATGGCAGTGGGGCGGTCGAGCATAGGCCCGACCGCCCCACCACGCGAACTCCTGGCTTGCTTCAGGTCCGGCTCAGGGAGCGAGCTTCACGATGTCCACGGCCAGGTCGTAGTTCGCCGGGTCGGCGAGCTCGGCGGCCGTCTTCGCCTCGTCCGTGGTGAACCAGTAGGGCTTGATGAAGAAGCCGTCCGCGTCCTTCTGCAGCGGCGCGGTGACGCGCACCTTGGTGCCGTTGACGAGGCCCAGCGGGTCCTTGATGCCATACTGGCTGACCTTCATCTTCAGCTTGCGGTTGGTGCCCCAGGTGAGATCGAACTCGCGGTTCTCGGCGCTCCCGCCTGGCTTGTAGTTCGCGAGCACGCCGTCTACCTGGATGAACTCCGACTCCTGCGCCTCGCCGACCGCCTCGTCGCCGATGACCTGGACCAGGTTCTCGCGCACGTACTTGAGGTCGTAGGTGGTGGCGCCGCGGGTCATCGAGAAGGCGGTGACCTCCTTGAACCCGTTGAAGTCGATGACCTTGGTGACGGTGATGTCCGCGGTGGGGAAGCCGGTGGCGGTGGAGTCCGGGTAGATGGGGAACAGCGGCTTGGTGTTCCCGGTGACCACGAAGATGCCCGGCCCGGTCTTCTCCTTCTGGATGAAGAAGCCCTTCCAGTTGTTCGGGGAGTCCCGGTAGAAGGTCATGGTCACGTCCTTCACGCGGATGGCGCAGGTGCCGTTCGCGGCGCGCAGGTCGGCGATGGTCCCCTCGGCCTGGTCCGGTCCCTTGGTGGTGAAGCTGGACTTGAAGTCCGCCGCCATCGTCGGACCGGATGCGGCCTTCACGCCGTTCGTGCCGCCCACGATGGTCACGTAGTAGGGCCGCTCGAGCTCCAGGGTCTTGGTGGCGGTGAGGGTGAAGGTCACCGTGGGGTTCGCGCTGAAGTCCAGCGTGCCGGTCTCCGGGAAGGAGCCGTCCGCGTACTTGCTGAGCAGGAACGTGCCCTTGGTCCCGGGGTAGCTGAGGAACAGCTTGCTGGGATTCACGGCCTTGTTGAAGGTGACGCTGACCGTGGTGGTCTGGCTCACGCCGGTGGCCTTGTCCGCAGGGGTGACCGAGACCACCTCGAGCGGGCCCGTGTCGCCGCCGGCGCCGGTGGTGAAGGTCGACTTGAAGTCCGCGGCGAGGGTGGTGCCCACCTCGTCCTTGGCGCCCGAGGCCCCGCCCTTCACCAGCACCGTGTACGAGGTGTTCGGCGAGAGCGCCTGCTGGGGGGTGTAGACGAAGGTCGGGTTCTTGCTGGTGTCCCGCTGCATGGTGACAGGGGAACTGCTGTCCGTGCCCGGGTAGACGAGCACATTCTCACCGGCCACGAGCGAACTCTGGGCCATGCGCTTGTTGAAGGTGAGCTGCACGGTCGAGGTGGTGAAGACGCCGGTCGCCTTGTCGGCGGGGGTCACCGAGGCGACCGCCGGCATCGCCGAGGGGTCGACCCAGGCGGCGTCGAAGACGAAGACGTGGTCGGCGCGCAGGCCGTTGCCGGCGAGGTCCACGATGCCCGCCTTCACCGTGAAGCGGTACTCGTCGCCCTTCCCGAACGGCGCCGAAGGAATGAAGAGGATCGTGGGGTTGCCGGTGGTGTCGAGCGTGCCCGCGAGCGCGCTGCCCTGCGGGTTGCCGTCCCACCACTCGATGAGCTCGAAGTCGGCCGCGGTCAGCTTGGCGACGTCCACCGGCTCGCTGAAGCGGATGGAGATCTTCTTGTCGAGCGGCACGTCGAGGTCGCCCTCGGCGGGGTCGGTGGAGACGACCGTGGGCGGGGTCTTGTCGTTGGGGTTCGAGGCGTCGAGACCC
>CAZAIE010000428.1:0-6522 GCA_964485035.1 uncultured Myxococcaceae bacterium
CGAAGACGCGCTCGACCTCGAGGAGCGCGAGGGACTCAGGAAGCTCGAGGGCGCGGTCGTCTGCGGGGCTCCGGGCCTTGGAGAGGAGTGCGCCGAGCGCCAAGGATGCGCGCGCTCGCAGGCCGGGAGCGGGAGAAGGTGCCGGGCCGCCTGGCGCACCTCGCGGCAGACTCCTGGAGCCTGGACGCCGCGCGCTTCTGGCTCTCCAGCTCCGAGAAGCAGGCGCGCACGAAGGCGGCCCAGGTGCTGATCCTGGAGGCCGGCGTACCGGCGTGGCCAGCAGGCGAGGCGCGGACCCTGCTCGAGCGCTTCGTGCGCGAGGGCCGAGCCGACGACGCCTTCGCCTACTGCCGGGAGTCGGGCCTCGGGTTCGATGGCCTGGCAGTCGAGCTGGCGCGGCAGGAAGGAGCCTCACGCGCCCTCGCGCGGCTGAAGCGCTGGCTCGAGGAACGACCCGACCACCAGGATGCGCTCGTCTCTGCGCTGACGGCGGTGGGTGATGAAGGTCAGGACGACCTCCGCCGTTTGACGCTCAGCGCACGGCTCGACCTCGGCCTCCGAGTACGAATCCTGAGCCGCCTGGGCGGCATGCGGGGCCAGGCGCACCAGGACCTCCTTCATGCGCTGCTCGAGGACCCCCACGCGCCGCTGCGCAGGGAGTCGGCGCGCCAGCTCCTCAGGACCGGCTTCGCCAGCGATCGCCTCGAGGTCCTCGAGGCCTGGCTCGACGGCAGGCTGGGCGACGAGCTGGACCTCACCCTGGAGCCGGGCGACTTCCTCTTCTTCGAAGCGCGCCGGGGCACACCGAGCGCGCCGCCGGTCCTGCGTCGGACGGCGCTGGCGCTGGCGCGCCTCGCCCACCCCCAGCGCGTCCCGCTGCTGTTCGAGCTCTGGAGGAGCGAGCACACGGAGGTCCGCGAGGCCGCGCGCGACGCCCTGCGCGAGCAACCCTTCGACGAGGTGCTGGCCCACATCGAGCCGCTGCTGGCGAAGAGAGAGTGGGCCGCCCTGAGCGTCCTCCCCCGCGTCTCCACGCCCGGGCCGAGGCTCGAGGCGCTGTTCGCCCGCGCGCCCGAGGACGCCGAGGAGTGGAGCGGGTTCCTGCTGGGGTCGCCGACGGGTCAGGCGATCCACGCGCCGTTGCTCGCGCCGTGCCTCGCGCACGCCGTGGCGAAGAGTCCGAATGCGCGCCAGGCGGTCGCCCGCCTGACCGACTGGAGCGACCCCGAGCGGGCGACACGCCTCTTGAAGCTGCTGGAGCCGGCGCTGCGGGGACCTGGGCGCCCTGGCCTGGTCGGGGCCATCGCCGCCGCTCTACAGGGCGAGGCGCCGGAGCGGCGAGCCGAGGTGCTGGGCCAGATCGCCCTCCCTGGCGAGGAGGTCGCGGTGCTCGCGCTCGCCGATGCCGTGCTGGAAGCGCCCTCCGCCGCCGAGCGGTTGCCGCGAGAGCTGCGACGCGCCGTGAGCGCCGCGCTCGACGCACAGACCCTGGGGCACGACCCCGAGCGCGTCCGGCGGATCCTGACGGTGAAGTGCCGGGCAGCAAGAGAGCCTACCGACCGGACGGCGCTCACCGAGCTTCTGGAGCGAGCCGTGGGGCACCACTCGGGCCGAGTGCGCCAGCACGCCCTGCGGCTGCTGCGGGAGCACGCCGAAAGGGAGCGGTACCTGGGCGCAAGCCGCCGGCTCCTGCGCGATCCGGATCCGGCGGTGGTTCGCAGCGCCATCCGCATCCTGGGGTTCGGGAAGGTCGCCGACGCGGCCGAGGAGATCGCCGCTCACCTGGCGAGTCACCACCCCGCGGTCCAGCGCGCCGCACGCGAGGGACTGTTGATCCTGGGACGAGAGGCCACGGGGCCGCTCCAGCGGGCAATTGCCAAGGCCCGGCCCGACCGCAGGGCCGCGCTCACCGAGGTGCTGGAGGAGATCGCCTCGCGCTGAGGGAACAATCGATCAAACGAGTCACCGAAAGAACTTGGCCGCGTTCGGATTGCGATGAGGGCACCCTGGCCAGCAACATGGCTTTCGCTTCCCACCTAGAACGTCCTCGACAAGTCTTTCAATGTGCTCCTTTCTCGTCTCGGGCTTCTTCACAATCGTGACCCAGCAGATCCACTCATTGCGCTGTATCTCGGTGAGCCCGTTCCACAAGTCTCGCAAGGTCGGATTTGCCTGCAAGACAACTCCAATGTCTTTCGGCACTCCGTGAACTACTCCCGCCTTGATTTCCGGGCCCTTCTGGCGCGGTGCGGGCTTTCTCATTCTTTCCATGACTCACTCCCAGTATTCCCTCGCACGAGGAGCAAGTGCTACCCAGTGCTACCCCCGCCGCCTGCGGAGCCTCACCGCCCCCGCGGCCGCCAGCACGAGCCCCAGCACCGTGTCTCCCCCCACGACCTGGCACCCGGACTTGGGCGCCGCCGGCGCTGGCAGCCCCACGCCCGACAGCGCGGCAGAACCTCCGCGCGCGGTGAGCGCGGCGCTCGCCTGGCCCTCGGCCACGGGTGAGAACGCCACGAACAGGCTGCAGCTCTCGCCGGGCGCCAACCCGTGTCCGCACCGATCGTCCACCACGTAGAACCCGCTCGCCGCGAGACCCGCGTCCGCGCCGAGCGACGGGGCGGCACCGGGGCAGTCCACCGCACCGACGTTGGTGAGCTTCAGCTCCCTCGACGCCGAGGTCCCCCCGACCGCCACCGAGCCCAGCTCGAGCACCGCAGGCTCGACCGAGAGCCTCGGCTCGCTGGCAACGGTCACCGCCGCCATGCCCTGCCCCCGGAGCGCCCGGCGCACCACCGGTGCACCCGGGTCGTTGGACTCGACGACCAGCGTCCCCTCGTACTCCACGATGGCCTTTGGGGTGAGCAGCACCTGCACCGCGCAGAACGCCCCCGCCGCGAGCCTCTTCCCCGTGCAGCCATCGTTGGCCAGTGACAGCTCAGGCCGACCCTCCACCGCCACCCGCGAGACGCTCAGCTCCGCGTCCCCGCCATTCTCAAGCGTGATGCCCGTGAAGCCCGACTGCCCGACGGGGGCCTGGGGCGAGGCCAGGCGCTCGGGTAGCGACAGCCGGGGAGCGGGCACGGACCGGAACGTCACCGCCAGCTCGCGATCGCGATCGAACGTCACGGTGCAGGGCCCACTTGGCAGGTCGCACCCCGCGATCGGCTCGGCGGCCTCGTAGGGCCCTGGCTTCGCGACCACGTGCTCCACGAAGCCCTCTGGAAACGTGAGGTCGCAGCCGCCGTTGCCGCAGAAGAACGCCGTGCCGCTGACCGTGCCGCCAACGGTGGGGGTCGTGGTCAGGTGCAGCGCGAACGAGCGCACCTGCCGCGCACCGGTCCCCGAGAGCCGGGCCTCTGCGGGCGACGCTGCATCGTCGGAGAGCAGGCGCAGCGTGGCCTCGTGCGCGCCCAGGCCGGTGGCCCGGAACGCGACCCGCAGCTTGCACGTGGCCCCCGCCGCCAGCGTCGAGAGCGAGCAGGCGTCGTCCGAGAGCACGAAGGCCCCTGCCTGCGCGCCCACGAGCGTCGCTGCGCCCAGGTGCAGGGGCAGCTCCCCCAGGTTCTTCACCTGGATCTCGCGGGGCGACGTCGCCTCGCCGACGAGCGCGTTGCCGAACTCCAGGCGCGTGGGACTCACCTCGGCCACCGGCGGCGAGAGCGCCCTGAAGGACGCGGTCACCGCCGCGTCTGCGTTCGCCGGCACCTGGACGACGCAGTGGGCTGCCGAGGTGCTCGAGCAGCCGGTCCACGCCACGAACGCGTGGCCCGCCGCCGCGACGGCATCCAGCGCGATCCCGAAGGGCGCGACCGCGGTGGTGCTGCACTGCCCCGGACAGTCGATCTTCCCGTCCGTCGAGCGGACGGTTCCGGCGCCCGGTGGCTCGACGGTCACGGTGAGCGTGTGCTGCTCCATCCCCCAGCCCGCGACGTAGACGCGCACGTCCGGGGTCGTCGCGTCGTCGCTCGGGACCGAGACCTGCCCGGTGCGACTGCCGAGCCCCTGGGGCGTGAAGACGACGTCCACCGTACAGGTGGCGCCCGGGGCGAGCGAGGTGAGCGAGCAGAGATCTCCCGTGAAGGCGAACTCGGTCGCGCTCCCGCTCACCAGCACGAGCTGGCCCACGGCGATCGCGGCGGCGCCCGTGTTGGTGACCGTCAGGCGCTTGGGGGCGCTCGACTGCCCGAGCTCGACGTTGCCGCACTGCAGGATGCTCGCGGGGCTGAGCGTGACCGCGGCCTTGCTCGACCCCGGCCACGAGAGCAACGCCGCGAGGAGCGCGATCCGGAGTCCAGCGTTCATGGCTGCACCTCGTAGCGCGCGCGGACGGCGTCGAGCCCCTGGACCTGGAAGTGCCGCAGGTGCCAGAGCGGCCCCAGCAGCGGCGCGTTCCCCTGTCTGCGGACGAGGCCCAGACCGGGCACGAACCACTGATCCTCGGCGAAGACCTGGCCGCCGCTCGACTCCAGCCGCGAGCGCACGTGCAAGGCACGGAAGACGCCCGCGGGCGTCCCCAGTTCCTCGAAGCCCAGCGCCTCGGCCTCGAAGCGCTGGTCGAGCTCGGCGTTCTCCGCGACCCAGCGCTTGCCGGCACGGACGGGGAAGTGCAGCAGCGGCAGCGGGCTGGGGTAGGCGCGGTTGCCGGCGCCGTAGTACCAGGCGCCCTCGGCGTCGATGCGCAGCCAGGCCTCCAGCGTCACCTGGGCCGCGAGCTCGAAGCGCTGGCCCTGAGTCCCGAAGAGCAGCTGGGCGCCCGCCGGCCGCATCCGCATCGTCCGCCCGGCCGTGGCCTGCGTGCCTTCCGCCGACTGGTAGATGGAGAGAGCCGAGTAGTACCAGCGGTCCTCCGCGCCGTTGGGGAAGAGTTCCGCCCCCAGCGCGTCGCCGGTGCCCTCCGCGGCCACGGTGAGCTTCGGTGAGTAGTCGGGCGCGTAGGCGGGGATGCACGCCGTCGAGGCCAGCAGGGCGAGCGCGAACAGCGATCGGGCGTTCATCACCGCACCTCCCGGGTGTGGACGATGCCCTCGGCGGTGGACCAGAACAGGTGCGGCGCACCGGAAGCGTCCACGACCAGCGTTGCCGTGTCCGGCGCCCAGCCCGGGTAGACCGGCCCCGACCAGCTGCCGTCTGCGCCGCGGCGGAAGAGCATCGGACACCGCCCCCACTGGCAGGGCAGCGTGTAGCGGACCATGGCGTGCCCACCAGGCCCCACCGACAAGAAGCCGAGGACCTGCTGGTTGAGGGCGATGTCCACGAGGCGCGGGTCCTCGGTGACGGGCTCCACCGGTCCCAGCGGCGCTCCCGTGAGCAGCGAGTAGGCCACCACGCTGGTCTTCGAGCACAGGCTCCAGAGCCGATTCGCCGCGAAGAGACCTGCCGGCGCCAAGCAGTCTCCCGCTTCCAGGAAGGTGAGCTCGCGCGGCGCCCCCGGGTTCGCCGGCTCCCAGTGCGTGAGCACGAAGTCCCTCCCCGGTGCGTCGAGAGCCCCAGCACCGAGCCGCCGAGGGCGTGCCCCTCGAGCCAGAGCGGGTGTGCCGCGCCCCCGACGGTGAGCTGTCGGACCGCGCCCTGCCACACGCCGTAGAGGTTGCCGTCGGCGCGCACGCCCGCCAGCGCAGCCGTCCCGTCCGCGAGGACCGCACCGGCGAGCGGGTAGGCCGCGGTCGCAGCGCCCAGCGCGGCGACGTCCACCGCGACCGGAGTGCCGTTGGTCGGGAAGAGCGCGGCGTGCGGCCGCCACTGCCCGCCCGAACGGAGGCTCGCGTAGAGCAGCGCCCCACCCTCCGCGCAGGCCAGCTGCAGCGGCTGCCAGCCGTCGCCAACACCGACCTCGACCTGGACACGCGGTCCCCAGCCCGCCTGGCCAGACCGGCGCAGCACGAAGCGCGTGGCGCCGTCCGTCGGCTGCGCCTCGACCCACCCCAGCCCCAGCGTGCCGTCAGGGAACGCGCAGGCCGCCCAGCGATCGGGGGCACGGCCGAAGATCGCGTCCTCGGCCACCTGCTCCGGCGCGAGCCACTCCGCGCTGCCCTGCGCGGGGTCGGTGAACGCCCAGTCATGCCAGGGGCGCAGCGCGAGGTTCGCCACGTCGATGAACTCCGTGCGCAGCGAGGAGCCCGCGGCCAGCGGTGCCGGCGGCGCCACGGCGACCTGCTTGACCAGCTCGAGGTCGAACCCGGCGGTGCTCGAGGCCCAGACGACGGGGATCTGCGCGACGCCGGAGTCCTCCACCTCGGCCTCCCACGCGACCCCGAAGCCGCTCCGGAGCCTCAGGACCACCTTCTCGCCGGGCGTGGCTGGCGCCCAGGTCACGTCGATGGGGTCCGCCGACGGACGCTCGGCCTTGCCGGTCGGAGAGAGCAGCTTCGGGGGGGCGGCCATGGCCGTGGGCAGCGAGAAGCCGAGCGGCAGGTTCCAGGCGTTGGCGAGCGTGACGGGGAGGCCGTTCACAGGGCGGTCGTCCAGGAGGAGCTGGGTGGCGAAGGACTGGGGCGCACCTCCCGGGCAGAAGCCAGCCCC
>CAZAIE010000429.1:0-6508 GCA_964485035.1 uncultured Myxococcaceae bacterium
CGCGCCATGTCAGTACTCCCCCGCGACTTCGGGGACCTCGTCCCGCGGGACGAGGCTCAGCGCGTCGGCGCTGCACACGTGCCGGCACACGCCGCAGCCGTAGCAGGCCTTCACGTCCAGCGAGATGGCCCCGCTCTCTTCCTGCTTCAGCGCCTTGAACGGGCAGCGTCGCACGCACGCCCCGCAGGCGCGGCAGCGCGCCGGGTCGAGCGCGAGCACGTACTCGGCCTTGTGCACGGACTTGATGCCGAAGTCCACGCGCGGCCGCAGCCCCGCGCACTCCGGCGTCTGGCAGGAGCAGAGGTTGTTGATGTACGGGAACGGCCCGAACCAGATGGTCCCGATGTAGCCCTTGCGGTTGTGCTCGGTGAAGCGCGCCACCGCCTCGTCGCGGCTCAGGTGGTACTTGGAGCTCTCGGGGATGAACCGCGGCAGCTTGTCCACGATCTCCGACATCACCCCGAAGTTGATGCAGCACGCCTCCTTCTCGCCGCGCGACATGTACCGGCACATGCAGTTCTTCTCGATGATCGGCTCGGCGGCGCAGTTCTGGAGGATGGCGATGCCGTCCTCGAGCGGCACCACCTGTCCGATGTGTCCCTCGGGCCGGAACGGGTTCGTGGGCGGCCGCTCGCTGTGCAGCAGCCGCTCGGCCATGTGCTTGGCCACCCGCCCGATGATGGGGATGCGCAGCGTGTACCCCAGGTTCTTGGGGTCGAACCCCGCCACCTTGCGCACGGGGATCTGCTCGAAGTTCTTGTACTGCTCGAGCAGGAACTCGCGGAGGTTGTGCTTGCGGGCGATCTCCTCGGAGTACAGCCGGGCGTTGAGGTACCACTTGCCGCCCGAGCCGTGCTTCATGCAGGTCTCGCACATCGACCGACTCCAACTCCCGCCCCGGGGGCCGGCATCCTTCCACGCCCGCTCGGGACCCGACAAGGCAGTGGCAGCCCCGGGGCCGATGTGGTTAGCCTTCCCACCTCGGAGGTGACGCCATGGCGCTGCTGCTCTCGTGGGCAATCCTGACCGTCGCGGTGCTGGTCGCGGCCGCGGTGGTCCCCGGCTTCAAGGTCCGCGGCGTCGGCGGAGCATTGATCGCCGCCGGCATCTTCGGGGTGCTGAACTGGCTCATCGGCTGGCTCATCTTCGTGGCCCTGGGCATCGTGACGCTGGGCGTGGGCTTCCTGCTCGCCTTCCTCACCCGGTGGGTGGCCAGCGCAATCGTCCTCAAGATGACGGCGGGTCTCACCGACCGCCTGCAGATCCGCGGGTTCGGCTCCGCACTTCTCGCTGCGCTGGTGATGAGCCTGGCTGGCACTGCTGGGGAGTATCTGCTGCGTGTGCTGATGTAGGCGGCGTAGGCGGCCCCTTCTCTCTGCCCTGCCTGGCTCCCCATGTGACGTGGGTCACCGAGTCGTAGGGGAATACCCGGGGTGCACCCACCCCACTCGCGCGCTGCCCTGCCTGGAAGATTCCGTTACGAGCCGATCAGGCCGTTCCAGGAGGTCCACGTGAGTTCTTTCGCCCAGCGCAGCTTCACGACGCGGATCGTCACGCTCACCATCGTCTCGGTCGTCATCACGGCCTTCGCCATGGTGCTGCTGCTGAACCAACAACTGGGCGGGATGACCGGCGAGCTGGGAACCGGTCTCGAGGAGAACGCCGCCGACCAGATCGAGCAGACCTCCCGCCAGATCCAGACGGTGGTGCACACCGCCAATGAGGTGCTCTCGCAGACGGTGGCCACGGCGCTGGGCATCGCCAACCACTTCGTGACCACCGGCGGCGGCGTCTCCTTCGGCCCAGAGCAGGTGGAGTGGAAGGCGATCGATCAGGTCTCGATGGCGAACAGCAGCGTCCAGCTCCCGCGCGTGAAGGTGGGCGGGACCTGGCTCGGCCAGAACTCGGACCCGGGCGTGACCTCGCCGCTGGTGGACGACATCGCGCGCGTCGCCGGCACCACCATCACCGTCTTCCAGCGCATGAACGAGGCGGGCGACATGCTCCGCGTGAGCACCACCATACGCACGCAGCAGGGGACGCGGGCCATCGGCACCTTCATCCCGGCTCGCGTGAACGGAGAACCCAACCCGGTCATCGCCAAGGTGCTGCGCGGCGAGACCTTCCAGGGTCGGGCCTTCGTGGTCGACGCCTGGTACATGACCGGCTACCAGCCGCTCCTCGACGCCGAGCGCAAGGTGGTGGGCATGGTCTACGCCGGAGTCAGGCAGGACCGCGTGGGCTTCGTGCGCGACGCGCTGCAGTCCTCAGTGGTGGGCAAGACCGGGTACGTCGCCGCGCTCTTCGCGAGCGGTGAGCAGCGGGGCCAGTACGCCGTGCCGCCGCGTGGACGCGCCGCCGAGACCCGGCTCTGGGAGGTGCAGGACGCCTCGGGGAGCCAGGCAATCCAATCGCTGGTGGCCAAGGCGCAGGCCGCGGCCGCGGGTGCGCCCGTGGTGGCCCACCTCGACTGGGCCGACCCCGGCGAGAAGGAAGTCCGGGGCCGCATCGTCTCCGCCTCGTACTTCGCGCCCTGGGACTGGGTGGTGCTGGTGGTGGGCAACGAAGCCGACTACGCGGAGATGACCGACCTGCTCAGCACCTCGGCTGCGTCGCTGCGCAAGAACATGCTGCTCGCCGCCCTGCTGATCCTCCTGGTGGCTGGGGCGTCCGCGTTCTTCTTCGCCAAGGCGATGGTGCGCCCGCTGGTGCAGCTCACCCGCCACGCCGAGGCCATCAGCCTGGGCGACCTGAGCGAGGAGGTGCGCGAGGAGGGCGCGGCGGAGGTGCGGCAGCTGGCGCAGGCGTTCTCGCGGGTGCGGGAGGCGCAGGCTGCCGAGGTGCGGCTGGTGAACGCGCTGGCGCACGGCGACTGGACGGTGCGGGCGCAGATGCGCTCCCAGCAGGACGAGCTGCACCGGGCGATGGGCGAGATGATCGCCCAGGTCGAGGGCGCGCTCTCGCGGGCGCGGGGCGCGGCGGAGGGCGTGGGCCAGGGCACCCGGGAGATCACCGAGGCCAGCCAGTCGCTCTCGCAGGGCGCGAGCACGCAGGCGGCGGCCATCGAGGAGCTGACCTCGAGCATCTCGGAGATCGACTCGCAGGCCCGGCGCAGCGCGGAGGGCGCGGCGCAGGTGAGCCAGTGGGCGAGCGAGGCGCGGGGCGCGGCCGAGCACGGCCAGGTGGAGATGAAGGGCCTGGTGGACGCGATGCAGGCCATCGCCGAGTCGAGCCGGCAGATCGCCAAGGTGAACAAGCTCATCGACGACGTGGCCTTCCAGACCAACCTGCTGGCGCTCAACGCCGCGGTGGAGGCGGCCCGGGCGGGCAAGCACGGCAAGGGCTTCGCGGTGGTGGCCGAGGAGGTGCGCAACCTCGCCGGCCGGAGCGCCCAGGCCGCGTCCGAGACCACCCAGATGATCGAGGGGTCGCGGGCGAAGGTGGAGGAGGGCCTGGCCGCGGCGCAGCGCACCTCGGCCTCGTTCTCGGCCATCGCCGAGACCATCGTGAAGGTGGCCGACCAGTCCAAGAACATGGCCTCCGCGGCGGTGGAGCAGGCGCGGGCGCTGGGAGAGAGCAGCAAGGGTCTCGCGCAGATCGAGGAGGTGACCCAGCGCAACAGCGCCGCCGCGGAGGAGACCGCGGCCTCGTCGGCGCAGCTCTCCCAGGAGGCCGACGGCCTGGCGAAGACCATGGGCGGCTTCAAGGTCTCGTCGGTGACCACGCTGGCGCGCCGGAACGAGGACGACTGACGCAATGTGGACCTCGGAGCCCGCCGAAGGGCGGGCTCCGCACACTCAGGCGCGACTTCAGTCGCCGGCTCCTCTCCCTCCCCCTCGCGCTCGCAGGGGCTTCCCTGTATTCAGTGACGGCACACCGAACCCGGAGCCGTCCCCACCTTCCCCCGCCCGCTCACGGCGCTCGCCGCCACGCTGTTCGTCTCCAGCGCGGCCCACGCCGCCACCATCAGCCCCACCACGCTCGCCGACGACCTCGACGTCAACGGCAACTGCTCCTTGCGCGAGGCCATCCAGGCCGCGAACACCGACACCGCCGTCGACGCGTGCCCGGCGGGCTCCGGCGCGGACACCATCAAGCTCTCCGCCGGCGTCTACCTCCTCACCCTGGGTCAGCCGGGCGACGAGGACTCGAACCAGGGCAACGACCTGGACATCTCCGACGAACTCACCCTCGAGGGCCTCGGCGCGGACAAGACGACGGTCCAGTACACGCTCCCCGCAACGTGTTCGAGGTGTCCGGGACCGCGCCGGCGACCTTCGTGGGGCTCACCAGCACCGGCGGCGCGAGCCTCGACAACGGCGCCAGCGACGGCGTCCACTCCCCGTCCGCTCCGCTCACCTTCGTCGCCTGCCGCCTCACCGGGAACACCACCGGGGTGAGGACCAACGCACTCCTGAAGATGGACCGCTGCCTCGTCGACGCCAACGGCGAGATGGGCATCTGGGCCTTGGGCACGGCCGGGAGCTCCTTGCGGAACACCACGCTCTCCGGGCACCGCCAGGCAGCGATCACCTGGAGCGGGCCCGTCTCGCTTAGCCAGTGCACGCTCTCCGGCAACACCGTGGCGCTGCGCAGCGACCCCATGGGCATGCCCGCCGCGCTCACCCTGCGCGGCTCCCTCATCGCGGGGAACCAGCGTGCGCTCGAGGGCCCGATGGTCGCGGTGACCAGCCTGGGCAACAACCTCAGCGACGACGAGAGCCTGTACCTCAAGGGTCCGGGCGACGTGAACGTCCCTGACGCCGGCCTCGCCGCGCTCGCCAACAACGGTGGACCGACGTTCACCTTCGCGCTCCAGGCCAACAGCCCCGCCATCGACACCGGGATCTGCCTCGACGCCGACGGCCAGCCGGTGATGGTGGACCAGCGCGGCATGAAGCGCCCGGCCCAGGGCTGTGACATCGGCGCGTTCGAGCTCGTCGTCCCTGCCCCGCGCGTCGCGACCACCACCGAGCCGGCCGGCAAGAACTGCCCCACCGGCGGCGCGCGCATCGACGCGGGCATCGACACCGACGGCGACGACCTGCCCGACAGCAAGGTCACCACCAGCTACGTCTGCAACGGCGCCGACGGGAAGGCCGGGAAGAACGGCCAGGACGGCGACGACGGCCGCGGCGCCGTCGCCCGCGTCACCGCCGAGCCCGCCGGCAAGAACTGCCCCACTGGCGGCCAGAAGATCGAGGTCGGGGTCGACGACGGCGCCTCGGCCGGCGACGGGGTCCTCGACGACGACGAGGTGGACCAGACCCAGTACGTCTGCAACGGCGCCGCCGGGGCCAAGGGCGCCGACGGTGCCGCAGGTGCGGCCGGGGCCGACGGCAAGGGCTGCACCGCCGCGCCGGGCGCTCCCTTCGCGCTGCTCGCGCTGCTGGGCATCCTCCCGCTGCGACGCCGGCGTCAGTAGCGGACGACTCCAGGCCTTCTCTCCAACCCCGGGGAGAAGGCCTGGCGCTTCGAGCTAACCCGCGGCGGGGCGCTCCACGAAGCGGTGGAATCCCGTCGCGAGGACGATGGCGCCCGCCCACGACAGCGCCAGCCCGCCCAGCGCGCTCCAGGCAGTCACCCAGCCCAGGCGGACGAACCCGGCGTTCACCAGCAGCGCCACCGGGAAGTGGACCAGGAACAGGCTGAAGGAGATGCGCCCCAAAAACGCCACGGGCGCCGGCGCCCCACGGTCCAGGCGCCCCAGCCGGTCCGCGAGCAGGATGGCGAGCGCCGTCCCCGAGGCGACCAGCAGCCGCGGGCGGGAGTCGAGTGCCCCAGCCGCGAGCGTCGAGGCGACGATGGCGCCGAACGCCCACCGCGGTAGCTCGCCCCAGAGCGTCCAGCGCAGCGCCATGCCCAGGAACCAGCTCGCGTAGAAGTAGACGGCCCAGTTGTCCAGGCGCGGGTCGCGGTTGAAGTAGAGCAGCGAGGCCAGCCCCAGCGCCCCGAACGACAGCCGCGAGAGCCCTGGCACGGACTTCCAATGCGCCGTCAGCGTCGTCCCCAGCCAGGAGAGGAGCAGCGTCAGCACCGCGAGCTGCAGGTCGATGGCCAGGTACCAGGCCCCCGGTGCCAGCCCCTGGTAGCCGAGCACGTACTGCAGCAGCACCGCGTGCGCCGCGAGCTGATCCAGGGTCGGAGGCGCGGAGAGCATGCGCGGGTCGTCGAGCCAGCCGCGGACCGCCTCGGTCACGAGGCACACCAGCAGCAGGGCCACGAAGCCTGGCAGTCCCACCCGACGCCAGCGCTTGTAGACGAAGGCCGCCAGCGCGCGCACGCCCGGCGGGGGCGCGGTCCTCAGGCCCTGCGCGGCGAGGAAGCCGCCGACGACCAGGAAGGCCTGCACCGCCATCCGGCCGTAGTCGTCGAGCAGGAAATAGACCGTGGCGCGCTTGTTCCAGCCCTCGGCGAAGCCGGGGCTCATCAGCTTGACCTGGTCGAGAAAGTCGAGGGCGAGCGCATAGTTCTTGCTGTCGATCGCCTCGATCGACCAGGTCATCAG
>CAZAIE010000430.1:0-1999 GCA_964485035.1 uncultured Myxococcaceae bacterium
CCAAGGTCACCAAGACCGAGCCCGAGCCGAAGGTCGCGAAGACCGAGCCCGAGCCCAAGGTCGCGAAGACCGAGCCCAAGGTCGCGAAGACCGAGCCCGAGCCGAAGGTCGCGAAGGCCGAGCCCGAGCCCAAGGTCGCGAAGACGGAGCCCGAGCCGGTGGGGGGCACGCACGCAGCGCAGGAGGACGAGCCCCGAGCGGTTCGAGTTCGCGTGGGCGCATTTGGCTTCGGAGACCCGCTGGGTCGGTCGGTGGGGGCCGGGGCGACGGCGGGCGTGGCGATCCACGGACTCGATCTCTCGGCGCGCGGCCTCTTCGGCGCGCACGTGGGCTTCGGCGCGGAGGTGGCGTACCGCTTCAACTCCGACGGCGTCTTCCAGCCTAGGGTCGGGTTGCGCTTCACCGGTGTGCCGGGCGCCAGCGCCTGGGGCGGGGGCGCCGCAGCCGGGGTCCAACTCGCTCCGACTCCCTGGCTGTGGATCGGCGCCGAGGTCGGGGTGGAGTACTTCACGGCGGATGTGGGCTACCGCTCCTTCGCCGTCCCGATGGCGCTGGGAGTCGGCGCCTCGCTGTAGCTACTGCGCGTCGCGCCACATGCCGAAGAGCGGCGGCGCGTCGGGGCGCGGACGGAACTGGCTGATCACCCGGAAGCGCAGCCGCTCGTAGAGCGCCACGGCGTCCGGGTTGGTGGCCTCGAGGTAGGCCGGTGAGTGCTGCCGGTCGACCTCCCCCAGGGCGGTGCGTAGCAGCGCGGTCGCCCGGCCTTCCCGCCGCTTCTCCTGCTCGACGCCCACGAAGTACAGGTACCAGTGCGGCGGCGAGGTGGGGTGACGGTCCTCCATCGCCGTGGTGATGGCGAGGCGCCTCGGTAGCCGGCCCCAGCCCGTGCACTGCAGGGTCACCGGCAGCAACCGCAGCAGGCGCAGGGGCGGCAGGGCCAGCGCTTCGAGCCCACTGGGCGGCAGCCAGGCGGCGAGCCCGTGCCAGTCCTCGGTGACGAACAGCGCGTCGTGGGCGGCGCACTGCTGCTTCAGCGCGAAGGTGAAGTAGACCCGCAGCGCGTCCGGGAACTCCGTGCCGTCCTTCAAGGCCCAGCGCAGCACCGGGTCCTCGGCGAAGCTGCGGGACAAGAGACCCACCGCGCGATCGAGCTCGGAGGGGAGCACCCGGCGGACGGCCGGAGGCTGGAGGTTGGCGGTCACGGACCCATGGTTGGCTCGACTCGCACTCCGGGCGCAATCATGAAATCGCCGGCCCCGGGTCGCGCGCCACCCGCGTCAGCCGTGCAGCAGGTCGGGTGTTCTCGTGCCATTGAGGTGTGACGGCGACTTCTCGCCCAACACCGCTCGCGGACAGCCCGGCCACCAGGGGTGCACTTCCCGAGGGTCGGCGGGTTGTTCTGCGAAGACCAGGGTGGACTCCACGCGCAGGCTGCTGTACTGCGCACCCTTCCCGGAGCCGACCATGCCCGCCACCGAGTTCCCCGTCGCCCAGACCGTGCGCAAGCGCTACTCCTGCCGCTCCTACGCGCCCTCTCCGCTGAGCGAGGCCGAGCGCCGGGGGATGGAGGAGCTGCTCGCGTCGGCGGCGACTGGTCCCTCCGGCACGCCGCTGCGCTTCCGGTTGCAGGCGGCGGAGGCGGGAGACGCGAGCGCGCTGCGCGGGCTGGGGACCTACGGCTTCATCCGCGGCGCGACGGCCTACGTCATCGGCGTCGCTTCGCCCGGGCCGCAGGCGCTGGAGGACTACGGCCACGCGCTGGAGCGCATCACCCTGGGCGCCACCGCGCTGGGGCTGGGCTCGTGCTGGCTGGGCGGCAGCTTCAGCCGCAGCCGCTTCGCGAAGGCCATCGAGCAGCGGCCGGACGAGACGCTCCCCGCGGTGCTGGCGCTGGGCCACCCCGCGCCCGGGGCCGACGCCGGCTGGATGCGCAAGGCAGTCGCCGGCGACGCGCGCCTCCCCTGGAGCGTGCGACCCTGGACCGCCGGGCCGGCGAAGC
>CAZAIE010000430.1:2009-6491 GCA_964485035.1 uncultured Myxococcaceae bacterium
AACCCGGTGCTGCCCGACGGCCGGTGCCTGCGCAGTGAGCTCTTCTTCGACGGCGGCTTCGGTACCCCGCTCGCCAAGGACCGCGCCGGGGCCTTCGAGGCGCCGCTGGAGGCGCTGCGGCTGGCGCCCTCGGCGTCGAACAAGCAGCCTTGGCGCGTGGTCCGCGAGGGCGACCGCTACCACCTCTTCCTGCGCCGGACGCCCGGGTACAACCAGGGCCTGGTGAAGCTGCTGCTGAAGCTCGCCGACCTGCAGCGCGTGGACATGGGCATCGCCATGAGCCACTTCGAGCTGCAGGCGAAGGAGTCCGGGCTGCCCGGGCGGTGGGAGCGCAAGCAGCCCGCGTTCTCGGTCCCGGTGGGCACCGAGTACTCGTGCAGCTGGGCATAGGGCTGCCCCATCTTTGGAGAACCACCGGGAGTTCGGGTGGACATCCCAAGTCCACCCAGTCCACCGACGGTGCCAGGCCTGCACCACTCCGGGCTTGCGGTAGTGTCCTGGCACCATGTCCTCGCCCCATCCCGCCGCCGCCGAGGTCCTCGGCTGGACCCGGAAGATCCTGGCCGCCTGCGGCCCGCGCCCGGCCGGCTCCGAGGCCTGCCGCAAGGCCGCGGAGCTCATCGCCGCCGACCTGCGCGAGTCGTGCGATCGCGCGGAGGTCCAGGTCTTCCACTGCCACCCGCTCGCCTTCCTCTGGTACGCCGCGCTCACGCTGCCCTTGGCCGCCCTGGGCTCGGGGCTCCTCGTCGCCGGGTATCCGCTCGCGGCGGCGGCGCTGCTCTTCGTGGTGCTCGCGGTCTCGCTCGCCGAGTTCGGCTTCTACCGCGAGCTGATGGACCCGCTCTTCCCCCGGCGTGAGTGCCGCAACGTGCTCGGGGTCATCGAACCCGCGGGCCCGGTCGTCCGGCAGGTGGTGCTCGGCGCGCACCACGACAGCGCCTTCGAGTTCCCCTACCTGCGCTTCGGGAAGAAGCCCTACGTCGCCGCCCTGGCGTGCGTGGGCGCGCTGCTCTACGTGCTGCCCTTCGTCGCCGCCGTGGCCGGGCTGGTGGGCCTCCCGCGCGAGGTGGAGCTCGGGGCCGGGGTCTTCGGGCTCGTGGCCTGCGCCATCGCCGCCTTCGTGGTCAGCCCGCGCGCGGTGCCGGGCGCGGGGGACAACCTCGTCTCGAGTGGGATGCTGGTGTACGTCGCGCGCCAGCTCCGCGAGCGGCTCCGCGCCGACCCCCAGGCGCTCGCGGGCACGCGGGTGCTGCTCGCCAGCTTCGACGCCGAGGAGTCGGGGCTGCGCGGCTCGCGGGCGTTCGTGCGCGAGAACCATGCGGTGCTCTTCGGCGTCCCCACCGTCCAGGTCAACCTCGAGTCCTTCTTCCACGCCGACTCGATCTGCGCGCTGGTCACCGACCTCAACGGCACCGTGCCGCTCTCGCTGCCCCTGGCGGACCTGCTGGGCGAGGAGGCGCGCGCGCTCGGGCTGCCCTTCACCACGCGCAAGATGGTCTTCGGGTTGGGGGCGACCGACGCCGCGGAGTTCGCGCGCGCGGGCATCCCCGCGACCTGTCTGGTGGGCATGTCGCCCAGCCCGCTGCACCCCAAGCCGCTGCCGTACCACACGCGGCAGGACCTGCCCGAGAACCTCGAGCCCGAGGCGGTGGCCGCGGGCGCGCAGCTCTCGCTGCGGGTCGCCCTGCGCCTGGCGACGCGGCCCGAGGACTTCGCCCGTGCGAGGGGAGGCTGAGATGCCCTTCGTCTCGTGCCTGTTCGGCGTGGCCTCGCCGGTGCTCCTCGAGGCGCTGAACCGCGACCCCACCTGCGCCGGGCGGGTGCACCGGCTCGCCGAGTGCGAGGGCATCGACCTCGCGGGGCAGACGCTGGCCGTGGTCTTCCTCCAGGGGGCGATCACGCCGCCGTGGCCCGAGCGCGATGAGCCGTGCTGGGACTGTCCGCACGAGGACCTGCTGCCGCCGCCGGTCGCGCAGTACGGCTGGCTGGACCGCGCGCTCCCGCCTCCCGGGGTGGTGCAGGCCTGGGTCGCGCTCTCGCGGCGCATCGGGCGGCCGCTGGTCTGGTGGTGGTGGTGGGAGCGCGGGGACGAGCTGTACGCGGACGCGGCGTGGGTGCTGGGCCCCGGCCGCCAGGCCGTCGCCGCGCGTGAGACGCCGAGATGCTCCGGGGCCCAGGAGGACGACGGGCTGCTCATCGAGCAGGGCGCGGAGCCGGTGAAGCTGGAGGAGGCGCCGCTGCAGTTCGCGCTCGCCCAGCTCGGCTTTGAGTCCACGCTGCAGTACTTCGCCCCCGCGGACGACTGGAAGTTCGACTGGTCGAAGCACCTGGTGTGCTGACTACCGGGCCCGCATGCACTTGTGGCCGCCGGGCCCCGCGCCATGCGCGCAGGCCTCCCCTGGCCCGCAGCAGAGGTCGAAGCAGCGGCGGGGGCACGGCCTGGCCTCGGGCAGGCGCAGCGCGAACACCCCGTCGAAGGTGATGGCCTCGAGCGGCTCGACCACCACGCGATCGCCCGGCTTGGCGTGGATGACCTGCACGCCCTCGGCCGAGACGCCGTGCACGAGCCCGGTGTGCCAGACCCCGTACCTCGTCTCCCCGCGCACCAGGAGCGGCACGTCGGCCTCGAGGTTGTAGCCGTCGAGCAGGAACAGCAGCACATCGCCCTTGCGCAGGAGGGTGCGGTCGAGCTCCGCAGTGAGGACTCCCGCGACGCCGGGCACCGGCTCTCCGAGCTCCTTGCGGTGCACGGTCTCGCTGGGCTTCACCGCGAACCGGGTCCAGGGCTTTCCCGAGACCTGCTCGAAGGCGAAGAAGAGCAGCGAGAGGCAGTCGATGCCGGCGGCGCACCGCTTCTGGCCGACGCAGCCGGGCCGACCGTCGCGCCCGCCGAAGACGTAGGGCTTGCCGAGGTGGCGCTCGGCCTCGCGGACGATGCGGTCCTGGACGGTCGGCGCGGGCTGGGCCCAGAGCGCCAGGGCGAGCGCGGTGGCGAGGCAGTCCATGCGCCGATCCTGGGGCAGCGGCCGACTGCCGGCAATGGCATCTCGGGGTTCTGCTCGGCTCCGGGACCCGGTATCGTCCCGCTCACTTACGGGAGACACGATGGGACTCTTCGACAAGCTGTGGAGCGCGCTGAAGACCGACCCCGACTTCCAGGGGCTCTCCGACGAGCAGGCCGAGGCGGTGGTCGACGCGCTGGTGGCGGTGACCTTCAGCGACGCGCGCCTCGCCCCGGAGGAGGTCCGGGTCTTCGACCAGGCGCTGGAGCGGCTCCCCTGGCGCTGGGCGCACGACGCACGGTCGCGCGAGCGGGTGATCTCTTCGGCGCGCGAGAAGGCGGACGGGCTCGCCGACCCGGCGGCGGCGAAGGCGCTCGCGGACTCGGTGGCCGCCCGGCTGCCCCAGGGCGCGGTGCGCGAGAAGGTCCTGGGCCTCTGCCGCGGCGTGGCCATGGCCGACGGGACCGAGGAGGAGGGCGAGCGCCGCTTCCTGGGGCTGCTCGCGGGGGCGTTCGGGCTGGCGGCGCGGAACTGAAAGCGGCCGGGGATTCGCGTCCGGCCTCCCGCAGCGGTACACCAGTCGTGGTTACCCACCGGCCGGAAGGCCGAGAAAGCCAGGCGAGAGCGATGAGCACCAAGAAAGGCAAGCGGCCGAGCAGGTCCACGCTGTCGGCGGCGTTCGACGGGAGTCTCAGCGCCTACCTCATCGGCCTGCGCCGCGAGGTCGACCGCCGGCCCGCGGGCGGGAGCACGAATCTCAAGTCCATCGAGGCGACGCTCGCGCGGCTGCGACTGGCCCTCAAGAAGGCCTCGCGGCGCCAGGCCGGCGACCTCGTGGACCGGATGGAGGAGCTCGACTACCCCATCTCGCGGCTGCACGACTACTTCGCGAAGAAGGACACCGCGCTCGACAAGCGGGCCACCGAGATCATGGCCGAGTACCTGCGCGATCGGGTCCTGGAGATCCGCATCGTGGCCGAGACTCAGGACGCGGACTGAGCCGAGCCCATTTCGCCCCGCGCCTGGGAACCCCCGGATAGTCCCGTCTTCCAAGGAGCTGGTCCATGAGCCGCCTGCCCGTCGCCTTCGCCGTCCTCGCCCTCCTCGCCGTCGCGCCCGCCCACGCCGAGAAGGGCCGCTGCAGCTTCGACTCGGACTGCGGCCGGGGGGTGAAGTGCCGCAGCGGCAGGTGCGCGACCGCGGCGGGTGGCTCGTGCAGCTTCGACTCCGACTGTGGCGGCGGGAAGTGCCGCAGCAGCAAGTGCTCGAACTCGCCGGACGGGAGCTGCAGCTTCGACTCGGACTGCGGCGGCGGCAAGTGCCGCAGCGGGAAGTGCTCCGCGGCCGGCGGCGGGTGCAGCTTCGACTCGGACTGCGGCAACGGCGTGAAGTGCCGCAGCGGCAAGTGCGCGACCGCGTCCGGCGGCGGCTGCAGCTTCGATTCGGACTGCGGCGGGGCGAAGTGCCGCAGCGGCAAGTG
>CAZAIE010000431.1:0-6477 GCA_964485035.1 uncultured Myxococcaceae bacterium
GGCGCAGGCTCCACGGCGGCCGGCTCGGCGGGCGGCGGGGCCACGGCGGCGTTCGCGATCTCTGCGATGAGGTCTGCGGCGCTCTTCTCGCCCGCCGGGGTCGGCGCCGACTCCTCCGGTGCCTCCTCCCCGCCCCTCTTCTCCACAAAAATCCCAAGGATCTTCGACCCAAAGCTCTTCTCGGCCATCGCGCTGTCCACCCTCGTTCGTGCCGCCATCCGGCGGTCTGCACAATGCCGCAGGGCCGGCTGGAAAGGAAAGCGTCCCGAGGGCTGTCCGAATTGCTACAGGCCCGTTGAAACGGCCGATCGAAGTGTTAATCTGCGCCGCTTCGTGGGGGCTCCCAGAGCGAGGTTCGATGCGGACGGCGGCGAGTGATTTGGCGGGTTCGGTGGACATCCGGAGCCTGCTCGCGGGGACTGGTCCTGAAGCGCCGCTCACGCCCTTCCACCAACGCCTGTTGGCGGAGGAGCTCGCGCTCTCCCAGGGCGGCGCCGCGCGGGTGGCGACGGCGCTCACCACTGCCACCGTCGACCTGAACCCCCACCAGATCGAAGCGGCGGCGTTCGCCATGGAGGCCATCACCCGCGGCGGCGGCATCCTCGCCGACGAGGTCGGGCTCGGGAAGACCATCGAGGCCGGCATCGTGGTGGGGCAGCTCGCGGCCGAGGGGCGCTCGCGCATCCTCATCCTCTGCCCCGCGCCGCTGCGCGCGCAGTGGCAGTCGGAGCTGCTGGAGAAGTTCGGGCTCACCGCGGTGTGCGTCGACGGGGAGATGGCGAAGAGCTTCCGCGCCAACCCCTTCGACCAGAACTGCCCGGTCATCGCCTCCATCCAGTTCGGCTCCAACCGCGCGGAGCAGCTCGCGCGCATCCCCTGGGACCTGGTGGTGCTGGACGAGGCCCACCGGCTGCGCAACGCCTGGAAGCCGACCAACAAGACCGGCAAGGCCTTGCGGATGGCCCTCGAGGGCCGGCCCAAGCTGCTGCTCACCGCGACCCCGCTGCAGAACGACCTGATGGAGCTGTTCGGGCTGCTCTCGTTCCTGGACGAGTCGGTCCTGGGCCCGGAGCACGCCTTCCGCTCGCGCTACCTCAACTGCGCCGAGGAGGCCGCCGGGGGAGCGCTCTTGGAGCTGAAGGGGCGCATCGCCCCGGTGGTGCACCGCACGCTGCGGCGCCAGGTGCGCGAGTACGTGAAGTTCACGGCGCGCCGCTCCATGGTCGAGGACTTCACCCCCTCGCCCGACGAGCAGGACCTCTACGACAAGGTGAGCGAGTACCTGCGCCGGTCGGAGCTCCTGGCCATCGAGCCGGGACGGCGCGTGCTGCTGACCCTGGTCTACCGCAAGCTGCTGGCGTCCTCGACCTACGCCATCGCCCCCACCCTGCGCCGGCTCGCGGACGGGCTGGAGGAGCGGATCAAGGCGGCCAAGGCCGGCAAGCAGTTCGAGGCCGGGCTCTCCCCCAGCGAGATGGAGGAGCTGCGGGAGTTCGACGAGGAGCTCGAGGAGATCGAGACCGGCAGCGCCAGCGGCGAGGCGCCGAAGAAGCCCCAGGCCTCGGTCGAGGCACTGGAGGGCGAGCTGCACGAGCTGAAGTCGTACGCCACGCTCGCCGAGTCCATCAAGGTGAACGCCAAGGGCGAGTCGCTCTCCAACGCGCTGGACCGCGCCTTCACCGTGGCCGCGAGCTACCGCTGGCCGCAGAAGGCGGTCATCTTCACCGAGTCGAAGCGCACGCAGACCTACCTGCACGACCTGCTCTCCTCGCGCGGCTACCGCGGGAAGATCTCGCTGCTCTCCGGAGACGGGGCCGGGCCCGACGAGCGGCGCCAGCTGGTGGAGGACTTCCGCCACCGCACGCAGATCTTCATCTCCACCGAGGCCGGCGCCGAGGGCCTGAACCTCCAGTTCTGCAACCTCATCGTCAACTACGACCTGCCCTGGAACCCGCAGCGCATCGAGCAGCGCATCGGCCGGTGCCACCGCTACGGCCAGTCGCGGGACGTGCTGGTCATCAACTTCGTCAACCGCACCAACGCGGCCGAGGCGCGGCTCTACGAGCTGTTGGAGAAGAAGCTCACGCTCTTCGACGGCGTCTTCGGGGCCTCGGACGAGGTGCTGGGCGCGCTGGAGTCGGGCGTCGACTTCGAGCGGCGCGTGCTGGACATCTACCAGTCGTGCCGCACCGAGCAGGAGATCAACAAGGCGTTCGAGGCGCTGCGCTCGGAGATGGACACCCGCATCGGCGCGCGCATGGCCCAGGCCCGCGAGCTGCTGCTGGAGCACTTCGAGGACGACATCCGGTCCCGTCTGCGCTTCACCGGGAGCACCGCGCAGGCGGCGATCGAGCGGCGCAAGAAGGGCAGCCGGGCGCTGGCCAAGGCGGTGCTGGGCAAGGAAGAGGCCTCGCGCGCGCAGATCGAAGCGGCCACGCGCGAGGTCCGCGGCAAGCCCGCGCCGGCCATCAGCTACCTGTCCCTCAACGCCTCCGAGCTGCCGTCGAGGATGTCGAACCTGGCCGGCTCCGAGGGCTGGTGGTTCGTGTACCGCTTCGAGATCGCCGGGGCGAAGCCTCCCGAGCGGCTGGTGCACCTGGCGCTCTTGCGCGACGGCTCGTCCTACCGGCCCCTGCCGCTCGCGGACGCGGAGGCCCTGGCGCGGCTCACCGGCAAGGAGGCCCGCGGCCGGGCGCCTGCGGTCATCCCCGTCTCGTCGGCCCAGGAGGCCGCGCTGGCCAACGCCCGCGACGAAGTGGCGTCCCAGGTCCAGGCGATCATCGATGCGGAGAGCGACCACGTGCGCGAGAAGGCCATGCGCTACGCCGAGGACTGCCTGCTGGCGCCCCGCGAGGCGCTGGAGAAGGCCCGCGTGAAGTGGGAGGAGGCGCGCAAGGCGCTCATCGCCGAGGAGGACGCCACGCAGAAGGTGCGCGCCCGCGGCGTGCTGGACCGCGCCGACCGCGAGTACCGCCGACGCATGAGCCAGCTCCGCCAGGAGGAGGACAAGCGCTACGGCGACCTGGACCGCACGCTCACCATGCTCGCGGTGAAGGGCAAGGTGAACGTGAACCGAACCTTGATTGCCACGGCGTACGTCTGGCTGGAGTAGGCGCCGCGCAGGGCTGGGTGGACTGGGTGGACGCGCCCAGTCAAATCGCGTCGGCCACGTCCCGGTCGATCTGATCCATGGCGCCCCAGTACTTCTCGACGACCTGGGTGGGACGCGTCCGCTTCATCTCGCGCAACGCGTCGACGTACTCGCGGTAGCCGCGCTTCTCGATGAGGACGTGCGCCGCCACGGACGCCATGGCGTAGGCCACCTCCACCCCGCTCGCCATCGAGGCGAACAGGGGGTCCAGCTCGGCGAGCTTGGGCAGCCGCCCCTTCGCCTTCACCGCCGCGAGCATCGCCAGCGCCCCCCCTTCGGGCTTCCCGTTCAGCCCCGCGACGCACAGCCGCATGTTCTCGGCCAGCCCCTCGTTCAGCCAGCGCGGCGGGTTCCCGTGGCCTGCGAGGTCGGTCACCACGACGTGGGTGAACTCGTGCACCATCACCTGCGCGAAGCGCTCGTCGATGGAGCTGCCGCCGTTGATGACGATCTGCTTGCCGTCCCAGAACCCGGCCGAGCGGCTCATGGGCGTGCCGGCGTACTTCCCGGCGAACTCCTGGGGCGTGAGCAGGATGACCTGGGTCCGCTGCTCCAGCCGGTGGCCCAGCTTGTCGGTCACGAAGTCGTAGGTCTTCTCCAGGACCTTCTCGACCTTCCCCTCGAAAGCGAACATGTCCTTCGCCAGCTTGCTCCCCGCGGAGTAGCTGAAGACGAAGTTGCGCATCTCCTGCTGGCGGATGCCGTCGGGCGCCAGTCGCTTGCGCTCGGAGGTCTCCGCCTCCTCCTTCAGGATCTGCTTGAGCCAGTCGCGGCTGATGTTGCGGGTCGCGTCCGCCACCCGCGTCTTGATGTCCGCCTCGGTCTTCTTGAGGTTCGCCACCGCCTGGTCGCTGGCCTTCGCCGCCGCGCGCGCCTTCTCGAGCTGCGGCTTCACCTTCGCCCCAGCCGCGAGCGCCCGCTCGTACAACTCCACCGCCACGCCGTGATCGTTCTCCCGCGTCGCCAGCTCCGCTCGCGCCAGCAGCGCTGGGACGTGCTCGGCCTGGAGCCCCAGCGCCTCGTCGAGGTGCCCCGCCGCCGCCGAGCGCTGCCCCAGGTCCACCTCGAGCGAGGCCAGCAGCGTCAGCGCGGGCGCGGTCCGCTCCAGCGCCACCGCCTTCTCCGCGAGGCCCACGGCGATCATCGGGTCCTGCCGCGCCGCCTCCGCCGCGACGAGCAGCGCCCGCGCCACCCGGCCCCGCTCGGCGGCGGGGTAGTCCTCGGCCTTCACCGCCCCGAACTCCAGGAAGAGGGTCTCGGCGTCCTTCTTCGCCGCCAGCGCCTCCGCGCGCGCGACGGGCGGGGCCCCAGTGAGGACGAGCGTGAGCAGGACGGCCAGCGACATGGGACCTCCGGGGTGCGCGCCCATGCTATCCCAGCCGGTCGACGCCCGAGCCCTCCTTTACCCCTCCGGATCGACCGGCGCAGCCTCGGGCGCCGGGGCCTTCCGCCACACGCCGCCCTCGCGATAGGCCCGAATGGCCCGCGGGCCCCACCGGACCATGAGCACCGTCACCGCCCCCACCCACACGCCCATCGCGAGCCGCCAAGCCCACAGCGGGGCCGTCAGCACCCACGGTGCCGGCACCGCGCCCGAGGTCCGATCGAAGGTCCACCGCAGCACCTCTGCCGTGCTCGCATTGCCGGCCACCAGCAGGTCGGGCCGGCCGCCGAACCCGCTGGCCACCGCCCCCGCCAGCACCAGAACTCCGCCCAGCGCCACCGCGGCCAGCGCCACCTGCCGCAGGTTGTGCAGGCCCGCCGGCAGCTCGCGGCACAGGCCGCGCCACGCCAGCAGGCCACCCGCGGCCACGGCCAGCGCCCCCGCCGTCCCGGAGAGCAGCGGCGCTCCACAGAGGGCCAGCACCCAGTAGCCGCGGCCGAGCGGGGCGCCGGCCAACCGCGCGAGCACCACCGCCACCAGCGCGAGCGCCGCCAGCACGACCCAGAGCTGCACCGACGGGCCGAGCGGCGCCGCGCCGACGGCGAGCACGAACCGGTCGTCGGGGACCACGAAGACCGTCTGGGCGTTCACCCCGTCGCTGCGCAGGTCCACCGCGGGGACCCGGTAGAGCGCCGGCAGCGGCTGGTCCTGCCGGAAGCCGACCCGCACGTGCTGCCCGCCCCGGGCCACCGGCACCACGACGGTCCTCCCCTCCTGCCGCGCCGCCAGCGGGCTGCCGTCGACGGTGAGGCTCTCCACCACCGCGCCCGCCGGGAGCTCCACCGCGTGGGAGCCGCTCCGGCTGGAGCGCAGCGTGAGATCCAGCGAGCCCTGCAGGGCGCGCGTCCCGGGCCTCAGGTCGAGGTTGCTGCTGTCCAGGGTCAGCACCTGGCCCGGCACGGCCGGCGGCCGCGCGACCCCCACCGTCACCTCCTCGCCCGGCCAGGGCGACCACTCGGCCCGCCGGCGGCCGTCGTCCGCGAAGTGCCGCGCCGGCGGGATGCCCGCGAGGTCGAGGTGCCATGCGGGCCCGGCCGTGACCTGCCACACCTCGACGTGCGAGGCCACCCTGGGCGCGACCAGCCGCACCACCGGCCGCTCCTCGAGCACCGAGTCCCAGACCACGCCCGACTCGTCCGGCCCCAGGCTGACCTGCACCCTTCCGCCCTGCACGCGGATGCCGGCCGTGGTCACCGACTCGCCCTCCAGCAGCGCCACCTCGGCGACGACCGGCGCCCCCCGCGGGCTCACGCGCTGGACCTGCGTCCGAACCTCCCAGCGCAGGTCGAAGGCCAGGGTGCGCACCACCCTCAGGAACGAGGGCATCGCGCTCGTGGGCTCGGCGGTTGCCGCGGGGCCAGCTGGCCCCGCAGGGCCCGCGGACGTCCGGGTGAGCAGCAGCACGTCGTCCGCCCCGCCGTCCTCTCGCAGCCCGTCCACGCGCCAACCTTCGGCCCGCACCTCGACGTGGCGCGCCGAGAGCGAGAGGGCCAGCGGGACCGGATCCTGGCGTCCGAGCCGCCCCCTCACGACGACCTGGTGCACGCCGGCGGCGAGCGAGACCCACAGCCTCCCCTGCGTGTCGTGGGCCAGGGCCTGTGCCGGACGCCCGTCCACCAGCACGTCCACGGCCACCGCGTGGGGCAACGCGCCAGGGAGCGGGACCGCGGTGGCGGCCGCCGCGGCGATCTCGAGCCGCGCGACGAAGGCCTCCGGACCGAGTTCCAGCGCGAGCCGCGGGTTCGACGCGCACCGGGGGGCGCAGGCCGGCATGCGGAGGAGCCGCTGGCCCAGGGGCTGGCCCTCCTGGTGGCGGTCGCGGCGCTGGCGCTGCCGACCCGGGTCGCGGCGCAGGTCCCCTCCGCGGAGGTGCTGGAGGAGC
>CAZAIE010000432.1:0-6473 GCA_964485035.1 uncultured Myxococcaceae bacterium
GCCCGCAGGGTCCCTTCCAGCATCGTGTCGACCCGGCGGCGGGCGGCCTCCAGCGTCAGCTCGTCGGCGCCACCCACGCCGTGCCCGGCCTGGTGCGCCACGACCACCGCGAGGCGGTGGTGCAGCAAGAAGCCGACGAGTTCCCAGAGCGCGTAGAGCCGGTCGTTCCCGCCGCCGTGGAGCACGACCACCACCGCCCTGGGGCGCCCCGTGGGCTGCAGCAGCATGGCCTGCGCTGCCGGGTCGTCGACCGCGAGGGGCCGGGCCTCGGCCAGCAGGCGCCGGTCGGGGGCGAGCGGGCGCAGGCTTCCGAGCAGCGGCGCAGCCAGCGCCCCCAGCGCCAGTCCCACCGCGGGCCCCCATCCCGGAGCGAGGCGGAACGACCAGACGGCGGCCTCCACGGCCACCGCTGCGAACACCAGCGAGGTGAGGCGGGGGAGGTCGCGCGGGAGGACCAGCAGCCCGCGCAGCGCGGCAGCGAGCGCCACCGACTGCACCAGCAGGACGCCGGCGAGCAGGGCCACCACGAACCCCGTCATCGGCGCGCTCCACTGCCGCGGTTGGAGAGGGCGACGACGTACGCGCCCGCCCCGAAGCCGATCATCGGGACGGCCCCGGCGTAGTCCCCGGTGTTCGGATCGTAGTTCTCGGCGACGAGGTCGAAGTTCGCCCGGGACTGCCCGGTGACCCAGGCGAGCAGGGCGGCTGCCTCTGCGTGACGGCCGGCCCGGCGCAGCGCGTCCGAGAGGCGCAGGTCCATGAACACCCACTCGCGCGCGTCGTACTCGCCGGGCCCGAGGTTGCGGCGGATGCCGTGCCCGGAGGCGACGCCCAGCGTGGCCAGCAGCCGGTCGAGCGTGGCCTGGGCGACGGTCCCCGAGGGGGCGAGGACGCCGGTGCAGAAGGCCTCGACCACCGAGGCGTCTTCCCTGGGGCCGCGGCCCTCGCGTCGGCCGCGCAGCACGCCGTCGGGGTCCACCAGGTGCAGGAGGAGCCCGTCGCGGAGCCGGTCGGCGGCCTCGGCCCAGCGCGAGGCGTCCTGGGACAGGCCGCGTCGCTCCGCCATCGCGGAGGCCGCGCGCAGACCCACCACGCCCCAGACCTGCGACCAGGTCCACTGCTGGCGCCCGCCGTGGTCCCAGTGGCTCTCCCAAATCGACGAGTCGGGCTGGAGGAGGCCCTCGTCGGTGAGGAGCGACACCACCACGTCGGCGGTCCCGTCCGCGACTCCCTCCCACGCCCCGGAGCCGAGGCCCAAGTCGCCGGTGGCGCGCTCGTACGCGTCGAGCGCGTCGAGGAACATCCCGAAGCCGTCCCACTCCGCGTTGGGGCCGTGGGCGTCGTGGTCGCTCTCCTCCTCGCCACGGCCGAAGTAGCGCACCACGCTGAGGCGATAGCTGCGGCCGACGAGGTGTGCGTACTTCCCGGCCCGGGCCCGGAGGAAGAACGCCAGCGCGGCGCGCGCCTCGGGTGCGTGGCCGCTGCGGAGCAGGCCGTGGATGGCGACCGCCCCGTCGCGTACCCACGCGATGTTCCACCCGCCCGGCGGGAGCGAGGCCACGAGCTGCCCGTGCGGCAGGTAGCCGGCCGCGGGGTCGTCGGGCTCGCGCACCTGGCCCATGCGCAGGAAGGCCACCTGCTGACGGTAGAGGGCGCGCTCGTCCGCCGAGAGGCCGCGCGGCTCGAGCGTCTCCCGGTGGAAGGCCTCCCAGCGCGCCTCCTCGTCGCGCACCAGCCGTTCGATCGGCCGGTGGGCGAGCCAGCGCTCGAGGGCCCCATTCAGCTCCGCGTCGCCGCCGAAGGGGTGGTAGGCGAACGCCACCCCGACCCACGCTTCGGCTCCCAAGGCGAGCCCCTCGAGAGACCACTGCAGGGCGCTCGAGGTCTCCGTGCCGGTCGCGGCGTGCGGACCGGACAGCGCGTGGGCGAGAGGAGGCCGCTCCGCGCCAGGCGTGCTGCGGACGCCGACGGGCGGCGTCAGCGGGCGAGTGACCAGCACCCGGCTCCCAGGGTCCGGAGCGCGCTCGACGAGCAGGCCGCGCGAGGCGTCCCACTCCAGCCGCTCACCCCGGTCCGGCTCGCCCACCCGGAAGTCGAGGTGCGCGAAGACCGCGGCGTCGGGGCCTAGGGGGGCGGTCCCGAGGTTCCTCGCGCGTAGGAGCAGCACGGCCGCGGGGGCCTCGAGCTCGAAGGGCGCGAAGAGGAAGGTCGTCGCTTCGAGGTCCGCGACGCGCTGGCGCACCTCGATGATCCCCGTGGCGGGTAGGTACCGGGTCGACTCGGGGACGCTGTCTGGCAGCCATTTCGTCCGGCCCGCCACGCGGAGCCCGAAGCAGACCTCGCGGGCGAGGTCGCGCACGGGCACGTCCTGGGCCACCGCCGCGTAGAGGTGCTCCCGGAAGCCCGTCAGGCGCGGGGCCTGCGCGTCCCAGAGCGCCGCGGTGAAGCCGTTGGAGGTGACGAGGGTTGCGTGGGAGCGGTGCGGGGCGACGGGCATGGACGGGCGCTCGCTACCGCATCTCCGCGACCACCACCTCGTCGCGGCCGGTGGCCTTCACCCGGTACATGGCGCGGTCGGCGGCCTCGAGCAGGTCGGTGGCGGTGCGGGCGTGCTCCGGGCAGCTCGCCACGCCGAAGGACGCGGTGAGCCGGATGTCCAGCCCGCGCTCCTCGAGGAAGTGCGTCTGGCGGAAGGCGTCGCGCATGCGCTCGGCCACGGTGAGGGCCGCCAGGGGGTCCGCTTCGATCAGCACCACCGCGAACTCGTCCCCGCCGAAGCGGAACGCGGAGTCGACCTGGCGGATGCACTTGCGCAGGAGGTGGCCCACCGCCTTCAGCAGCGCGCTGCCGCAGAGGTGTCCGTGGGTGTCGTTGACGTCCTTGAAGCGGTCGAGGTCCAAAAAGATCAGCGAGAGCGGGTGGTCGAACCGCACCGCGCGCGCGACCTCCTGCTCCAGCAGCGCCCGCAGGTGGCGGGCGTTGAAGAGGCCGGTGTGCTCGTCGGTGAGGGTCAGCTCCTGCACCTTGCGGAAGACGCGGGCGTTGTCGATGGCGATGGCCGCGTAGTCGGCCAGGCGCGAGAGGGTGAGCTCGTCCTCCTCCGAGAAGCCGGGGCCCTGCGGCCCGTTGACGATCTCGATGACGCCCAGGACGCGGCCCTTGGCCTTCAGGGGAACCGCCAGCACCGACTGGGTGTGGAAGGCGCTGGCGTCGTCGAAGCGCTTGGAGAAGGAGGGGTCGGCGCGGACGTCGTTGACCCTGCGCGCGAGCCCGGTCTGGAAGACGCTCCCGGCGATGCCCTCGCCGGGCTTGAGCCGCAGCCCCTGCAGGGTCTTGGCGCGCTCGCCGACGCAGATCTCGAAGTAGAGGTCGCCGCCCGACTCGTCCTCGAGGATCAGCGACCAGTTCGAGGGCTGCATCAGCTCCGAGAGCTTCTGCATGATGATCTGCAGGACCTCGCGGACCTCCAGGGTCGAGGTCATCGCCTTGGCGATCTCGTTGATGGCCGCGAGCTGCTCGACGGACCGCCGGGTGGCGCGCAGCAGTTCGGAGTTTTCCAAGTCGGCCCCCCTGTCGGAGACGCGCAGCGTACCCCGGTTTCCCGCTCGACCGCACTCCCGTCGTCTATAGTCCCGCGCCCATGAACGCGACCTCCTTCGACGCCAGCCGCACCCTCGAGAAGGCCCTCGACCACCTCACCTCCATCCAGCGCGATCGCGGCTGTTGGGTGGGCGAGGTGGTGTGGTGCACGATGCTCAACTCCCAGCACGTGATCGCGAGCCACCTCACCGGCCAGCCCATCAGCGCCGAGCGCCGCGAGAAGGTCCTCAAGTACTACCGGGCCTGGCAGACCGAGGACGGGGGCTGGGGGATGCACCGCGAGTCGCCGGCCTACGTCTACATGACCGCGCTGGGGTACGTGGCGCTGCGCCTGCTCGGCCTCGGCCCCGACGAGGAGATGCCGCGCCGCGCGCGCGAGTGGCTGCGCAGCCACGGCGGGGTGAAGCACATCCCCACCTGGGGCAAGTTCTGGCTCGCGATGCTGGGGCTGTACGGCTGGGAGGGCATGAACCCCATGCCCCCCGAGATCTGGCTGTTGCCCGACGTGGCGCCGGTCCACCCGCGCCGCATGTACAACCACACCCGGATGATCTACCTGGGCATCGGCTACCTCTACGGCCGCCGCTTCACGGGGAAGGTGACGCCGCTCATCCAGGAGCTGCGCCGGGAGCTCTACGACGAGCCCTTCGAGTCCATCGACTTCGCGGCCTGCAGGCACCAGGTCGCGCCCACCGACCGCTACGTGCCGCCCAGCGGCCTCTTGCAGACGGCCTTCGACGGCGCCAACCAGTACGAGCGGCACCACTCGAAGCTCGTCCGCCGCAAGGCGCTGGACCGCTGCTTCGAGCACATCCTCCACGAGTTGCGGTCGACGAACTACGCCTGCGTCTCCCCGGTGAACGGCCTGCTCTTCGCGCTGGCGGTGTGGGACAAGGACCCCAACCACCCCGACTTCCTCCCCGCCTACCGCGGCGTGGACTACTGGACCTGGGAGGACGAGGAGGAGGGGCTGCGCATCAACGGCGCCCACAGCCACACCTGGGACACCGCGTTCACGGTCCAGGCGATCCTCGACGGGCCGGCGGACGCGGCGTCGCGTATGAAGGAGCCGCTCGCGCGCGCGCAGCGCTACCTGCGCGAGGCGCAGATGAAGGAGGAACTCCCGGACCGGGAGAAGTGGTATCGCGACCAGCGCCTGGGCGGCTGGTGCTTCTCGGACGAGACGCACCGCTGGCCGGTGTCCGACTGCACCGCGGAGTCGCTCTCGGCGGCGCTGGGGATGCTGGAGCGGGGCGTGCCCGAGGCGGACCGAATCTCGGAGCGGATGCTGGAGGCTGCGGCGGACTTCGTGCTCTCGCGCCAGAACGACGACGGGGGCTGGGGCTCGTACGAGCGCAACCGCGGCACGCTGGCGCTGGAGAAGGTCAACCCCTCGGAGATGTTCGGCAACTGCATGGTCGAGCTCTCGTACGTGGAGTGCACGGCGAGCTGCGTCGCGGCGCTGGCGCGCTTCCGGACCGCGCGGCCGGGGTACCGCCACCGGGACCTCGCGCGGGCCATCGACCGCGGGGTCGAGAAGATCTGGAAGGAGCAGCGGCCCGACGGGAGCTGGGAGGGCTTCTGGGGCGTGAACTTCACCTACGCGATCATGTACTGCGTGCAGGGGCTGCGCGCCGCGGGCATCCCCGCGAGCCACCCGGACCTGCAGCGCGCCTGCGCGTGGCTCGCCTCCAAGCAGAAGGCGGACGGCGGCTGGGGCGAGCACTACACGAGCTGCGAGAAGCGGACCTACGTCGAGCACCCCCAGTCGCAGGTGATCATGACCTCGTGGGCGCTGATGGCGCTGCTCTGGGCGCGCTACCCCGACTGGTCGGTCATCGAGCGGGGCGCGAGGCTGCTCGCGTCGCGGCAGCTCCCCTCGGGCGAGTTCCCCAAGGAGGGCGTGGGCGGCGTCTTCTTCAACACCGCGATGCACCACTACTGCCTCTACAAGGACTACTTCAGCGCCTGGGCGCTGGGCCTGTACGAGAAGGCGCGGCGCGCGCGGGGCTGAGGCTCACCGCATCCACGGCGCGAACAGCTCGCTCAGCTCGCTCAGGCCGTCCTCGATGCTCGAGGGCATCACCTTGGCGAAGACGTCGAGCAGCACCAGCGCGTTGATGTTCGCGTCGAGGGGCGCTGCCTGCCGCAGTCGATGCGCGAAGGCGCGGTTCACCACCGCCACCTGCCGGTAGACCTCCGCCAGCCGGGTGAGGTCCCAGTCCGGCGTCCGGCCCGCGCGCGCGAGCTGGTGCTGGGCCAGCAGGTACATCGAGGCGGCGCGCCAGGTGGTCTCCAGCGCGGAGGCGAAGGGCAGGTGGAAGCGCACCATCGGCCGGAGCTTGGCGAGGATGGGGCAGCCGCTGCTCACCATGTACACGCCGATGAGGGAGGAGAGGCTGGACTGCACGGCCGAGCGGCGCTGGTAGGTCCGCTCCGGCGTCACCACGCGCACGTCGGCCTCGGTGATGGAGAAGGTCTGTGCGAACTGCTCCACCACGCCCGAGAGGTGCGCGGCGGTGGGGCAGAAGGTCATGCCGGTCGGCAGCGGGCAGTCCGGGCAGCGGTCGCGCTCCAGCCGCGCCCAGTCGGGGATCTCCTCGGGAGGCGGGTCGATGACCTCCAGGGTCTTGGGGTGGAGGTGGACGGTGAACGTCGCCAGCTTCCCGTCGTCGAAGCGGAACTCGTAGCGGATGGGGTAGGCGTCCATGTGCCTCAAGCCTGGGCCATCCCGCCTCGCGGATTCAAGTGCCTCCCAGCGCGCGCCGCTCGGCCTCCACCGCCGCGCTGAGCGCCGGGCCTGGGGGCACGAGCCCCTCGGCGCGGGCGGGGGACGTGACCTGGGGCCAGGCCTGGTTCGACGGCGAGCCCAT
>CAZAIE010000433.1:0-6472 GCA_964485035.1 uncultured Myxococcaceae bacterium
CGGTCCGGCGGCTTCCCCGCACCTTCGAGGTGGCCCCGGAGACCGAGGTTCCCCGGCCTGCGCACCCGGCGCCGCTCTCGCCGACGACCCTCCACCTGCGGCCGGAGGACCTGATCCCCATGGACGGCGACCCCGACTTCAAGGAGTTCTGATCCGGCTGAACTACGAACGTTCGAAAGCTTCTCGGGTGGAGAAGGTTTTTGGGGCACCACAGCAAGCGGCCGGCGGGTCGTGAGGCCGGCTCTCGACCCTCAACTCTCGACTCTCGACCGCGGCTCCGCCGCTCGACGGTCGGCACGAGCACTTCGGTTGCGGCGGAGCCGCGCCGCGCGAGTCCTGCTAGGCTCGCGCGCCCGTGGCCCCGACCCTCACCCGCCTGCGCCGCAACGCCCTGCTCGCCGCCGTGCTGGTGGTGGCGACCTGCTCGCTGGTCTACGAGCTGCTCGCCGCGGCCATCGCCTCGTTCGTCATCGGCGACGTGGTGGGGCAGTTCAGCGTGGTCATCGGCCTGTACCTGAGCGCGATGGGGCTGGGGGCCTTCCTCTCCCGGTTCCTGGTGAAGGACCTCGCGGTCCGGTTCGTGGACGTGGAGCTGGCGCTGGCGCTGGTGGGCGGGGCCCTGGCGCCCGGGCTGTTCTTCGCCTTCGGCCACCTCGAGGACGCGCGCCCGGTGCTCTGGTCCACCGTCTGCCTGGTGGGCACGCTGGTGGGCCTGGAGATCCCGCTCCTGCTCCGGCTGCTGGAGGGGCAGCTCGAGTTCAAGGACCTGGTGGCGCGGGTCCTGGCGGTGGACTACGTGGGCTGCCTCGTCGCCTCGCTGCTCTTCCCTCTGGCGGCGGTGCCCTACCTGGGTCTGGTGCGTACCTCGCTGGTGACCGGGGCGGTCAACGCGGCCGTCGGCCTGGGCATCACCTTCCTGCTCGCCCCGTCGCTCGAGGGCCGGCGCGGGCCGCGGCTGCGCGCGGTGCTGGTGCTGGGGCTGCTCGTCCTGGGGGTGGTGTTCGGGGACCGGCTAGAGCCCGTGGACGACGGTCCCGCCTTCGCCGTCGAGGCGCCGCAATCCGGCGCTGGGCGCGGACCGGGGATGCGCTAGACTGGCCGCGCTTCTCGGGAGGTGGCCGTGGTGGACGTCCAGACGGGTTCGGAGTGGCTGGTCGATGCGAGCGGGTGCGACGCCCGTCGGCTCGGCGACGTCGACTCGCTGAAGAAGCTCTTCGCCGCGGTGGTGCACGACCTCGGCCTGCACCCGGTCGGCGAGGCGCAGTGGAAGAAGTTCCCGCCTCCGGGCGGCGTCACCGGGATGATGCTCCTGCGCGAGTCGCACCTGGCCATCCACACCTTCCCGGAGCACGGCTTCGCGGCGGTGAACCTGTACTGCTGCAAGCCCCGCGAGCGCTGGAACTGGGAGGAGAAGCTCCCTGGCCTGCTGGGCGCGAAAGGGGTCTTCGTCCGCCACCTTCCGCGCGGGGTCGCACCCGCCTCCGCAGTCCCTGCCGCGGGCGTCAAGAATCAGCCCTGATATCGGGCTCTTACGGCCTCGGTTCGAGGGCATTATTTTGCCCCGCGAGGCCTGGATTTCGGCAATAATCCCGCGCCGAAAACCGACGGCCGAAGAGGGCCGCCACACGAAGACTTCGTCCCGGAGGGAAGCGCGGAGTGCGCCGGGCGAAGTCGACTCAAAAAGGCTTTCCATGTCCGACACCGACGACCCCAAGACCCCCGCGGCGCCCGAGAGCGCGTCGCCGGCCGTGCCCGGCAACGGCGCCGGAGCGATCGTGCCGCCTCCGCCCCCCGGGGCGCAGGGGGAGGCTCCCCACGACCCGCGCAACCCCACCATCCCCATCGAAGAGGAGATGCGCACCTCGTACCTCGCGTACTCGATGAGCGTGATCATCGGGCGCGCGCTCCCGGACGTGCGCGACGGACTCAAGCCGGTGCACCGGCGCGTCCTCTTCGGCATGCACGAGGTGGGCAACCACTGGAACAAGCCGTACAAGAAGTCGGCGCGCATCGTCGGCGACGTGATGGGCAAGTACCACCCGCACGGCGACGCGGCCATCTACGACACCCTGGTGCGCATGGCCCAGGACTTCTCCCTGCGCTACATGCTGGTCGACGGCCAGGGCAACTTCGGCTCCATCGACGGCGACCCGCCGGCGGCCATGCGCTACACCGAGTGCCGACTGACGCGGCTGGCCGAGGAGATGCTGGCCGACATCGACAAGGACACCGTCGACCACGGCCCCAACTACAACGACGAGCTGCTCGAGCCGCTCGTCATGCCCACGCGCTTCCCCAACCTGCTGGTCAACGGCAGCTCGGGCATCGCCGTGGGCATGGCGACGAACATCCCGCCCCACAACATGGGCGAGACCATCGACGCCACGGTGCACCTCATCGACAACCCCAAGGCGACCATCCCCGAGCTGATGCGCTTCATGCCCGGGCCCGACTTCCCCACCGCGGGGTACATCCAGGGCCGGCAGGGCATCTACGACGCGTTCACCACCGGGCGCGGCCACCTGAAGCTGCGCGCCAAGGTGGAGATCGAGGTCGACCCGAAGACCGAGAAGGAGACCATCATCGTCTCCGAGCTGCCCTACCAGGTGAACAAGGCGCGGCTCATCGAGACCATCGCCCAGCTCCACCGCGACAAGGTGGTGGAGGGCATCACCGCGCTGCGCGACGAGTCCGACCGCGAGGGCATGCGCATCGTCATCGAGGTCTCGCGCAACGCGCTGGGCCAGGTGGTGCTCAACAACCTCTTCGCGCACACCGACCTGGAGACCACCTTCGGCGTGATCATGCTGGGGATCGACGGCGGCCAGCCGCGCATCCTCAACCTGAAGGAGCTGCTGGAGCGCTTCATCGGCCACCGCCGCGACGTGGTGACCCGCCGCAGCCGCTTCGAGCTGCGCAAGGCCGAGCAGCGCCTGCACATCGTCGAGGGTCTGCTGGTCGCGCAGGACTTCATCGACCACGTCATCAGCCTCATCCGCAAGTCGCAGGACGGCGAAGAGGCGACCTGGGGCCTGATGCACGTCCTGTCCGAGGAGCTGTACTCCCGGGCGGCGTTCAAGGACCTGGCACGGCTCGACCTGAAGACGGCGCAGGCGCAGATGGACCGGCTCATCGGCCGGCTCAAGGGCGAGGAGGCGCTGTACGCGGGGATGACCCGCAGCTACGTGGGGACCGGCTTCTCGGTTGAGCAGGCCAAGGCCATCCTCGACATGCGGCTCCAGAAGTTGACCGGGATGGAGCGCGAGGAGCTGGTCAAGGAGCTGCTCGCGCTCACCCGCGAGATCGCCCGCCTCAAGGACATCCTGGCGCACGAGCACGTGCTCTTGGGGGTCATCAAGGCCGAGCTCGCGGACATCCGCGCGCGCTACGCCGACGAGCGGCGCACCCGCATCGTCGAGGCGGAGGACGAGCTCTCGGTCGAGGACCTGATCGCCGAGGAGGACGTGGTCGTCACCCTCAGCCACGCCGGCTACGTGAAGCGCAACCCGGTCTCGGACTACCGGGCGCAGAAGCGCGGCGGGCGCGGCAGGACGGGGGCGGTGACCAAGGAGGACGATTTCGTCGAGCAGGTGTTCGTGGCCTCGACCCACGACTACCTCTTGGTCTTCACCACCCGCGGCCGGCTGTACTGGCTCAAGGTGCACGCGCTGCCCAACGCCGGGCGCGCGGCGCGCGGGAAGGCCATCGTCAACCTGGTGCAGTTCAAGCCCGACGAGAAGCTCGCGGCCATCCTCACGGTCAAGAACTTCGAGCCCGGCCGCTTCGTGGCCTTCGTGACCAAGAAGGGCCTCGTGAAGCGCTCGGCCATCGAGCACTTCGACAGCCCGCGCCCCAGCGGCATCATCGCCCTGGGGATCGAGGACGGGGACGCGCTGGTTGCGGCGCTGCTCACCGACGGGTCCAAGCACCTCCTGCTCTCGACCCGGGACGGCATGGCCATCCGCTTCGAGGAGGGTGAGGTCCGGGCCATGGGCCGCTCCGCCTTCGGCGTGAAGGGCATCACCCTCACCGAAGACGACGAGGTGGTGGCGGCCGAGGTGATCGAAGCGGGCAAGGCTTTGCTCACCGTCACCGAGAACGGCTACGGCAAGCGGACCGAGGAGTCGGAGTACCGGCTCCAGGGCCGCGGCGGCCAGGGCGTCATCGACATCAAGACCAGCGAGCGCAACGGCACGGTGGTGGGGGTGGCGCAGGTCTCGGAGAAGGACGAGATCATGCTCATCACCAACCAGGGCATGCTCATCCGCACGCGCGTGAGGGAGGTCTCGGTCATCGGGCGCAACACCCAGGGCGTCCGGCTGATCACGCTCGAGAGCGCAGAGGAGAAGGTGAGCGGGTTCGCGCGCCTCGGCGAGTCCGACGAGGACGAGTTGGAGAACGGCGTCCCCGCCGGGGAGCAGGGCGAGCCGGTCAGCGTGGCTCCGGCTGCGCCCGCCGAAGCGCCTGCGCCGACGGACGCCCCTGCGCAGGATCCCGAGAAGAAGTAGCCAGCTCGAGGCGTCTGGACGGGTCGGAGCGGCCAGCGCCCTCCGGCCCGTCTGCTTTCCGACGGTCCCGTTCCTTGAGGCCCACCATGTCCCGACTGCTCGTGCTCCTGCTCTTGGTCTTTGCGCTCCCGGCTCGCGCCCAGGACGCCGGAGTCACTTCCGGCGACGCGCCGAAGCCGGCCGTTCAGGCGACCCTCACCGTGGAGATCGTTGGGTTCAAGAGCGAACAGGGGACCGCCAAGATCGCCCTCTACCGGACGAAGGACGACTACCTGAAGAAGGCCGAGCGCACCGGGCGCGGGACGATCCAGGGAGGGAAGGCGACGGTGGTGGTCGAGGGGCTCGAGCCGGGAACGCTGGTGGTGAGTGCCTTCCACGACGAGAACGACAACGACAAGCTCGACTCGAACTGGATTGGCATCCCCAAGGAGGGGACCGGGGTCTCGAACAACGCGAAGGGCCGCATGGGCCCGCCCAAGTTCGACGACGCGCGGTTCGAGCTGAAGGCAGGTGCCAACACCGTGCAGATCAAGCTGGTCTACCTGTAGCGGGTCGCAGGCCCGCATCGCCGCGGGGACACGGGCATCGGAATGGTTGGAGGTGTCCGATGCTCTTCTCTCGACTCGAAATGGTGGCGGTGGTGCTGGGGGGCGTCCTCGCGCCCACGACGCCGATCGCGGACGAGGGGCTGGTGACGCTGCACATCCGCGTGGACCACCTGCAGAACGAGAAGGGCAACGTGAAGCTCGCGCTCTGGCGCGGGGCGGACGGCTTTCCTCTGGACGCTGACAAGGCGGTGAGCCGGCACGACGTGGTCATCGCTGCGGGCCAGGCCGAGCTCGAGGTCTCCGGGCTCGCACCGGGCGAGTGGGGCATCGCTGCGTTCCACGACGAGAACGACAACGCCAGGCTCGACACCCTGCTCGGCCTGCCTCTCGAGGGCCTCGCGGTCTCGCGGGACGCCAAGGGGGTCTTCGGACCGCCGTCCTTCGAGCAGGCGCGCATCGTGGCCCGTCCGGGGACGGTCGAGGTGCAGATGCGGATGGAGTACTACCTCTGAGCTCCTACTCCCGGAGCGTTCGTCCCAGGAGCTGCTCGGTCGGCACCGACTCGCTGACCTGCTCCCGCTTCACGGTCCGCTGACGGTCGAGGGCCTCCTGGACTGCCGCGGCCAGCAGCCGTGGCCCGTCCGGAAGCGGAGCGGCCGTTCCCTTCAGCGCCTCGAGCTCCTCGCGCAGCGCTCTCGCCGAGGGGGTGCGCGACTCGACCTGTCGCTGCACCAGCCGGGCGACGATGGCGTCCAGCTCCGGCGGGAGCTCGGGGCGCACGCTCGAGGGCGCGGGCACGTCCTGCTCGACGATGCGCAGCACCGCCCGGGTCTCGTCCTTCTCGTCCACTGCCTGGCGCCCGGTCAGCGCCTCCCACAGCGTCAGCCCCAGCGCGAACAGGTCGGTGCGGGCGTCGATGTCCGCGTCGCTCGCCTGCTCGGGCGACATGTAGCAGGCCTTGCCGCGCACGATGCCGGTGCGGGTGACCCGCACCCGGTCCGCCGCGCGCGCGATGCCGAAGTCGGAGAGCTTCACCTCGCCGATGCGCGAGAGGAGCACGTTGGGCGGGTTCAGGTCGCGGTGCACCAGCCGCAGCGGCTCGCCGGTGGGCGACTTGCGGTCGTGGGCGTAGTCCAGCGCGGCGGCGAGCTGGTGGCCCAGGTAGGTCACCGCAGGCAGCGGGAGCGGCCGGCCCAGCGTGCGCAGCAGCGCGTCGAGCGAGAGGCCGTCCACGAACTCCATGGCCAGGTAGTACGCGCCCTGGTGGCTGCCCACGTCCAGCACCTGCACGATGCCCGGGTGGTTGAGCAGCGCCCCCAGCCGCGCCTCCTCGCGGAAGAGCCGCACGAACTCCTCGTCCTCCGCGTACGCCGGCAGCACCCGCTTCACCGCCACCGTGCGCTCGAAGCCGCCCTC
>CAZAIE010000434.1:0-6444 GCA_964485035.1 uncultured Myxococcaceae bacterium
CGATCCGAGATCTCCGGTGACGAGCACGCCGCCGACGTCCGGAGACACCGTCGGCCCCTCGACGTGGATCTCGCCGATGGCGCCCGCGGGCAGCGCAGTCCCATCGGCGTCCCGAATGACGACAGTGGTTCCCTCGAGCGGCGGACCTGCGGTCGTGCCGTCGGCCTCGCCGAGGCGCTCGGTGGCGACCTGGGAGCAGGCTTCGGTCAGTCCGTAGGTCTGCAGCACCGGCAGCCCAGCCGCTCGGGCCCTCGAGAGCAACGCCGCGCCCATCGGCCCGCCCCCGATGAGCAGCGCGCGCAGCGACGGAGGGAAGCATCCGGGGCCCAGCTCGAGTACTCGAGCGAGGGAAGTAGGCACCAGGCTCGCCAGCGAGATCTCGCCACCGGCGAACAGCGAGGCCGCCCGCCCCGGGTCGAAGGAGCGCTCGAGGAACAGACAGGCGCCATCGGCGACAGCTCGGTACGCCATGACCAGGCCGCCGACGTGGAACAGAGGCAGCACGCCCAGCCATGCATCGTCGGGTCGGGTGCCCAGGTTCGCCGCAGAGGCACGGACGCTAGCGGCGAGGTTCCGGTGCGTCAGGTGGACGCGCTTCGGGGTGCCGGTAGTCCCAGAGGTGAACAGCGCCGCGGCGATCGCCGACGGATCGATCGCTGCTCCAGAGGGCGCTGCCGCCGGGGCGGACGACGGGATCGCCTCCAACGGCTCGCTGCCGGGGACGCGAGTCGCGTTCTCCGCGTCCGCCAGGATCACCGCGGGCCCTGCCCGTCGGGACAGCTCGCGCAGCTCCGCGTCGGCGAGCCGCACGTTGAGCGGGACCAACTTGGCCCCCAGCCGCAGCGTCGCCCAGAAGAGGTCGAGCACCTCGGGCCGGTTCCACGACAACACGGCGACGCTCGCGCCTGGACCGACCCCGCGCTGGGCGAGCCACCCGCGCACCGCCTCGGCGCGAGCATCGAGCTCCTGGAAGGTCCACTCGCGCCCTCCATGGACCAGCGCCCGGCGACGGGGCCACTCGCGCGCAGCAGCGGCCAACGGACAAGAAGCAATCACGGCAGCCCCCAACCCGCGCCGCGCGGAACCGAGAGCAGGCCGCGCGCCACGCGCCAGGGATCCGGCTCCGCGAAGAGCGTCCCGGTCGCGAGGCCGTGCGCCGGCCCCGGGGGCAGGACCGCAGCCAGGTGCAGCGCCGCCGCGGTCCCGAGCGGCCCGTCCAGGAGCGTGGTGACGTAGCTCGAGACTCCAAGGTGCGCAGCCCGGCGTGCCAGCTCGAGGGCGCGCAGCACGCCGCCGAGCGCCGCGGGCTTGAGCACCAGCACGTCGACCGCAGGACGTTCCCCGAGCAGCGCGTCCGCGGCCCCTGTTCGCAACAGTGACTCGTCCGCTGCGATGCGAGCCGGAACAGAGCCCCTCAGGCGGCGCAGCGCTGCGATGCCGTCCGCCGGAACCGGCTGCTCGCACAGCTCGATCTGCGAGGACTCGAGTGCCCGCAGGGCCGCGCGGGCCTCCTCCTCGGTCCATGCACCGTTCGCATCAGGCCGGAGCGCGATGCCCGGACCGGCGGCGTCGCGGAGCGCCTCCACGCGTGCGAGATCCTCGGTGAGCGATCGCGCGCCCACCTTCACCTTGAGCGTCTGGAAGCCCTCAGCGACCGCCTTTCCCGCTGCGCACCTGAGCGCCTGGACGTCGGCGCCATCGACGAGGGCGCCCGTCGCCACCGAGGCTGCCGGTGCCCCGAGCAGCTCCGCGACGGGAAGCCCCTTCCGCACCGCCAGGTGCTCGAGCAACGCGCACTCGACAGCGAAGCGCGCGGAGGGGACCGACTCGAGCCCCGAGAGCAGCGGAGCGATCTCCTCGAGCGTCCTCGGCACGACCGCCAGCTCGAAGGCCTCGAGTGCGGCGGTCGCACGCTCGAGAGTCTCGGTCCCGAACGAGGAGAGGGGACAGGCCTCGCCTCTTCCGACCACCCCATCCGCCTCCAGCACCACCCGGACGCCCAGCCGCTCCCGAAGCTCCCCGTGCGCGGTGCGCAGCGGCCGCGCCAAGTGCCGCGAGGTCCGTTCGAGCCGGAGCCTCATCTCGAGAGCCCCGCCGCGAGCAGCAGGCTGTACACGAGCTGGAGGCGAGCAGTCCCGGCCAACGCTGCGTTCAGCGCCTTCCCGTCCGCAGTGAAGAGCAGACGCAGCGGCGGCACCGCGAGCGGCGCAGCCACGAGGGCGATCAGGGCCCATGCCGTCGCGAGGCCCGAAGCCCACGCCACGACCGGAAACGCCGCGGCAATCACGAGCATCGCGACGTACTCCGCGCGCCCGAACCCGCGCCCCAGCCGCACCACCAGCGTGCGCTTCCCCGCAGCCGCGTCGGTCTCGCGGTCCCGCGTGTTGTTCACCGCCAGGAGCGCGACCCCCAGCGCGCCGACCGGCAGGCTCGCCGCCAGCACCAGCGGCGCGAGCGTCAGCGCCTGGACGTAGTAGGTCCCGCAGACGGCGACGCCCCCGAAGAAGACGAGCACGAAGACGTCGCCGAGTCCGTGGTACGCGAGCGGGTACGGTCCGCCGGTGTACGCGTAGCCCGCGGCGATGGACACCAGGCCCAGGACCACCAGCGGGAGGCCAGCGACGGCCACGAGGTACGTGCCCACCACGACGGCCAGGCCAAAGCACACCGCAGAGCCCGCCAGCACGGCCCGCGGCGCGAGCCATCCCTGCTGCGTCGCGCGTGGCGGACCGAGCCGGTCGCGGTTGTCCGCTCCGCGCCGGAAGTCGAAGTAGTCGTTGGCCAGGTTCGTCCCCACCTGGATCAGCAGCGCCCCCACCAGCGCCGCCAGCGCGGCGAGCGGCGCGAAGCGACCGTCCCGCCACGCCACCGCGCTGCCCACCGCCACCGGGGCCACCCCCGCAGCGAGAGTCCGCGGCCGCGCCGCGGCGAACCAGGCGCCGAGCGTCCCGGGCCGGGGAGCGCCCGCACCGCTCACGGGCGCCTCGGGAACCGGGAGAAGTCCGGCTTGCGCTTCTCCAGGTAGGCCCGCTTCCCCTCCTGGGCCTCCTCGGACATGTAGTAGAGGAGCGTCGCGTTGCCCGCGAGCTCCTGGATGCCAGCCTGGCCATCGAGGTCCGCGTTGAACGCCGACTTGAGCAGGCGCAGCGCCAGCGGGCTCTTCTCCAGCATCTCCTGGCACCACGCCACGGTCTCGCGCTCGAGGTCCGCGAGCGGCACCACCGCGTTCACCAGGCCCATCTCCAGCGCCTGACGCGCGTCGTACTGGCGGCACAGGAACCAGATCTCCCGTGCCTTCTTCTGTCCCACGATCGACGCGAGGAACGACGCGCCGAAGCCGCCGTCGAAGCTGCCCACCCGCGGGCCGGTCTGCCCGAAGCGCGCGTTGTCCGCCGCGAGCGTGAGGTCGCACACCAGGTGCAGCACGTGGCCGCCGCCGATGGCGTAGCCGGCCACCATCGCCACCACCGGCTTGGGCAGCGAGCGGATCTGCTTCTGCAGGTCCAGCACGTTGAGCCGCGGCACGCCGTCGGCGCCCACGTAGCCCTCGCTGCCGCGGATGCGCTGGTCTCCGCCGGAGCAGAACGCCTTGTCGCCCGCACCGGTGAGGATGGCCACGCCCACGGCCGGGTCCTCGCGCACGTCCTCGAAGGCGCGCTGCAGCTCGGTCAGCGTCTGCGGGCGGAAGGCGTTGCGCACCTCAGGCCGGTTGATGGTCACCTTGGCGATGCCGTTCCACTTCTCGTAGACGACGTCCTTGAAGGCCTTGCCGACGGGGCTCTTCTTCCACTTGGGCTTCATGTGCGCGCCTCCTTGGGCTGCAGGGTCTGGAGTTGGGAGAGGAAGGTCCGCACCGCGTCCGCCCAGGCATCGGGCCGCTCGAGGTGCGGGGCGTGGCCGGCGCCGCGCACCGCGACGCGACGGGCCGCGGGAAGCAGCCTCGCCATGCGTCGGGCGAGACGGGTGTAGCGGTCGTCGAGGCTGCCGGTGAGCAGTAGCGTCGGGACGGACAGGCCGGCAAGCGCAGGCCACAGACCGGGCTGGACGCCCTGCCCAAGGCACCGCAGCGCACCCGCGAGGCCGGCCGCAGTGTGGTCCAGGCGTCGGGCGCCGAGGGCTGCGCGCTCGGCGGCAGGCAGTGCGCGCAGACCGGCGAAGAGCGGCAGCCGCTCCCACGCAGCGACGAACCGCTCCAGGCCGCGCTGCTCCAGCGACCGCGCGAGCGCCTCGTCGGAGCGGCACCGCGCCGCGCGCTCGGCCGGCCGCCGCAGCCCCGGGTTCGCCCCCTCCAGCACCAGCGCCGAGACCTTCTCGGGGTGCCGGACGGCCAAGGCCAGCGCCAGCCGTCCGCCCTGCGAGTAGCCGATCACCACGGAGGGGCGACGCAGGCCGCGCGCGAGCTTCTCGACGGCTTCCTCGAAGCCCGCGGTCCCGAGAGCGCGAGGGAGCGGAGCGCCGTGGTGGCCGGGCAGGTCTGGGCAGCGGGCGCTCAAGAGGTCGCCCACCAGCGGCGCCAGGTGATCGAACGAGTGTCCACAGCCGGTGAACCCGTGCAGCAGGAGCGCGGGTACGGGCCCGCGCCCCCAGCGCACCGTGCCCGGCCTCAGCATCCGCGGCCCCCCGCCTCGGCGAGACGCTGGCTCGCGGCGCGGTGGGCGAGGACGCTGGCGCGGCGATCCGTCCGGACCTCGACGAGGTGCAGGCCGCCTTGGACCGAAGTCGCCAGCGCTTTCCTGAGCCCCGCATCGTCCGCCGGCCGGTGCAAGGTCGCGCCCGCGAGGGCCGCCGCGTGCGCGAGGTCGATGGCGTGGGGCGTGCCGAACAGCCGCTCGAAGTGGGGCGTGCGCTCCGCCACCGGCAGGTACCCGAAGATGCCACCGCCGTCGTTGTTCACCACCACCACCGTCAGGGAGACGCCGAGGCTGCGAGCGAGGGCGAGTCCAGAGAGGTCGTGGAGCAGGGCGAGGTCGCCGGTGAAGAGCGCGGCCCGGCCTCCGCTCGCCAGAGCCACGCCCAGCGCGGTGGAGGTGATGCCGTCGATACCGTTCACGCCACGGTTGGAGTGGACCCGCAGCGCTCCGCGCTCACGCACCGCCCAGGCGTCGAGATCGCGGATGGGCATGCTGCTGGAGACCATGAGCGCGGTGTCGTCGGGGAGCGCCTGGACCAGCGCGCGCCCGGCGAGCGCCTCGAGCGGGACGTCCGCGCCAGCCAACGCCGCCTCGACCCTTCTCTGTGCCGCCTGCCAGCGCTCGAGGAACGCGGCGTCGTGCGTTCCCCGACCGGCGAGCGCACCAGAGACCTCCGCGAGCGATCCGGGGACGAAGGCCTCCGCCCGATGCTGGGGATCGACCAGCGCCCCGCCCTCGGTGAACACGAACGTCCGCGCGCCCGAGCCGTCCAGCCACTCCTGCAAGACCTTGGAGGTCAGTCCGCCCCCGAAGCGCAGCACCAGGTCCGGCCGCAGGCTGGCGAACGCCTCGGAGCGAAGCAGCGCGTCGTAAGACCAGATGGCCCCGGGCCAGCCGAAGCGGGCGTTCGACGCCGCCTCCGCCAGCAGCGGGGCCCCCAGCCTCGCGGCGAGCGCGTGCAGACGACCCGCTTCCCCGTCGGGCCGGCGAGGGCCGCACACGACGAGTGGCCTCCGCGCCCGGGAAACCGCCTCGTTCACCTGCTCGAGGTCGGGCACCACCCGCGCGGGGACGAAGGTCGGCAGGCGCGGGCTGACCCGGGCGGTCGGCCCTCCGTCCGGCGGCGCGAGCGGCTCACGGAACGGGACGTCGAGGTGCACCGGGCCGCGCGGCGACGAGCAGGCGAGGTGCAGGGCCCGGGCGACAACGGCGCCCAGGTGGTCGAACGGTGCGTCCTCCGGCGCAGGGAGCAGCTCCCGCGCGCGGACAAAGCCGCCGAACAGCGCCGACTGGTCGATGGTCTGGGGTGCACCGAAGCCCTGCAGCTCCCAGGGCCGGTTGGCGGTGAGCACCACCAGCGGCACGCCGGTCGCCGACGCCTCCATCACCGCGGGGAGGAAGTGCGCCCCGGCGGTCCCGGAGGTGCAGACGAGCGCGACCGGCGCGCCCGAGGCCTTGGCGAGGCCCAGGGCGACGAACCCCGCCGCGCGCTCGTCCAGGAGCACGCTGCAGCGCAGGCCGCCGTGGTCGGCGCAGGCCAGCGCCAGCGGGGTCGAACGGCTCCCGGGCGCGAGCACGACGTCCCGGACCCCGCCGGCGAAGAGGGCGCCGACGAGGTGCGCGCTGAACCGCTGGTTCAACGTCTCAGCCACGGGCCACCCCCAGCGCGGGCAGCAACGCCTGCGCCTTGCGCTCGGTCTCCTCCCACTCGCCTTCGGGGGTCGAGCCCTCGACCACGCCCGCTCCCACGAAGACCTCGCCCCGGCTGCCGCTCAGCCTCGCGGAGCGCAACGCGACGGCCAGCTCCAGACCG
>CAZAIE010000435.1:0-6443 GCA_964485035.1 uncultured Myxococcaceae bacterium
CCAGCGCGTCGTGCTCGTAGAGCGGGTGCGGGGGCTGCGCCGCCGGGGGATGGCCATCACGACGCTGCGGCCCAAGTCGTTCGTGGGCCCGGAGCGGCTCGGCGTCTTCGCCATCTTCTACCAGTGGGCGAGCGAGGGCCGGTCCTTCCCGATGATCGGCCGAGGGAAGAACCTCTACCAGCTGCTCGACGTGGAGGACCTCTGCCGCGCCATCGTGGTCGCCGCGGAGCACCCGGACCCGGAGCGGGTGTCGACCGAGCTGAACATCGGCGCGACGCGGTTCTCGACGATGCGCGAGGACTACCAGGCGGTGCTCGACCGCGCCGGGTTCGGGAGGACCATCCGCTCCTCACCGGCGCACCTGGTGGTGGCCGCGCTCGAGGTCCTCGAGGCGCTGCACCTCTCCCCGCTCTACCCGTGGGTCTACAAGACCGCGACCAAGGACTCGTTCGTCTCCGTGGAGAAGGCCGAGCGGCTGCTGGGGTTCCAGCCGCGGTTCTCGAACCGCGAGGCGCTGGTGCGCAACTACGAGTGGTACCTGGCCAACCGGGAGCGGCTTCGCCCCGAGGGCGGGACGACGCACCGCGTGCCCTGGAGCGCGGGCGTGCTCAACCTGGCGAAGCACCTGTTCTGAGCTGCGGCTCGTCGTCCGCCTCCGGATCCAGCCGCCGCCGCGCCGCCTCGAGGTCCGCGCCGTCGTAGCCCAGCCGGCCGCGCTCGAGGACCAGGAACCGCGAGCAGACCCTGCGCGCGAAGTCGAGATCGTGCGTCGAGACAAGCATCGCCGAGGGCAGTCCCGCGAGGGTCCTGGCCAGCGCGCGCCGTGACGGCGGGTCGAGCGCCGTGGACGGCTCGTCGAGGAGCAGCAGCCCGGGCGCAGGCGCGAGCGCTCCGGCGAGCGCCACCCGCTGCTTCTGGCCGTGCGAGAGGTGGTGCAGCGCCGCGTCGGCGAGCCCTGCGACGCCCAGCGACGCCATCGCCCCCTGCGCCCGCTCCGCCGCTTCCGCCTGCGGGAGCCCGCGGCGCAGCAGCCCGAACGCCACGTCGTCGCGCACGCGGGGGAAGAGGAGCTGGTCCTCGGGGACGTTGAAGAGGAAGCCCACGCCGTCGCGGATCTGACCAAGGGTCTTCGGACCGAGCGCCGTCCCGCCCAGGCGGATCTCGCCCTGGAACGGCACCAGCCCCACCGCGGCCATGAGCAGCGTCGTCTTGCCGGAGCCGTTCAGTCCCAGCAGCGCCGCCTTCTCTCCCGCCTGGAGGCGCAGGGAGACCGCCTCGACCACGGGAGGATCCTGCGGCTCGTAGCGGACCGAGACGGCCTCGAGCTCCAGCGCGGCGCTCATCGCGACCACCCGAGCCGCAGCCCGACCGCGAGCGCGACGGCCGCCAGCGCGAGCCCCAGCGCCACCGCGTCCCAGACACCACGCCGCGCGCTGCCGAAGGAGAGCCGCACGTCGGCGTACCCACGCAGCTCCATCGCGGCGGCGACGCGCTCGGCGCGCACCAGGACCCGGGGCAGCCAGACCTGCGGCAGCGACGCGAGCACCCGCAGCGCCGCCCAACCTCCGCTCGACGCCCCGCGGACCGCCATGGCAGCGGCCACCTGCCGGGTCTCGCCCCAGAGCGTCCCGGACTGCTGGACGATCTGCAGGACGATCGCCGAGACCAGCGCCGGGACCGGTAGCCGCACCAGCGCCTCGTGCAGATCGCTGGGCCCCAGGGTCGTCACCGTCGCGAGCGAGACCGTCGTCGCCGCAACCCCACGAACCAGCACCCACGCCGGCAACGCCACCGCGCGCTCCCATCCCTGTTCGGGGGCGATCAGCGGCGCGAGCAGCAGGTACGGGAGCAGGGGCACGATCCCGAGCAGGAGTGCCAGACGCGCTGCTCGCCAAGGCATGCCGCAGGCGAGGACCCAGGCGCCGACGAGGCAACCCAGCATGGCGCTGGGGCACGGCTCACCGAGGGGCCAGGCGAACACGGCGACCAGGGCGAGCGCGCCGCAGACCAGCCGCGTCGGAGGCGCGAGCCGGCGCACGGGTCCACGCGCCGAACCCCAGAGGTCGTGCAGGGAGCGGCGCACTCAGGCGTCCGGTGCGAGCGCCGTCACCAGGTAGCGGTCGGCCTCGTCCACCTCGGTGACCACGCGCAGCCCGGCCTGCGTGAGCTGCGCCGCGGTCTGGCGCGCGGGAGCGAGGACGTCGTGGCGCACCGCCTCTCCCGCCTTGGAGTGGATCTCGTTCACCCGTTCCCGGCCGATCCAGTGCCAGACGTGGAGCGCGCCTCCCGGGAGCAGCGAGCGTCGGACGTGCTTCACGGTGCCCACCGGGTCGTCGAAGTGGGGCCAGACCGCGCAGCAGACGACGTGGTCGAACGAACCCTGGAGCGGGACCTCCGCCGCGTCGCCGAGGACGAAGCTGGCGCGTGGGTCGGGGTTCTTGGCCCGCGCGCGCTCGATCATCTGCGGCGAGAGGTCCACCGCGACCACCCTGCCCTTCGGGCCCAGCCGCTTGAGCAGCGCCTGCGTCAGGTTGCCGGTCCCGCAGCCCACGTCGAGCACCGCCTGGTCCCCGCCGATGCCCAGCGCGGCGAGCCCAGCGTCCAGCCGCTGCGCCACGACACCCAGGTCCTCCCAGCCGTCCCACTTCTCGGCGATGCCGTCGAAGAACGTGCGCCTGGCCTCGTTGTGGTTCATGACTCGCTCCCTTGCCGGACACGGGGAGGGGCGAGCTGCCGGCCCACCCGCGCGATCGGCGGAATGACCACCATCATCAGGATCAGCCCGGGCCAGCCGCCAAGCAGCGAGACTCCGGCCAAAAAGCCCGCGGGCAGCTCGACCGCGAGCGCGAAGAGGTACACCAACCCCACGTACAACACCCGGCCGAAGAGCAGCACGGGCAGCAGCACCAGCCACTCGTTGCCGTTCGGCCAGCGGCGTCGCGCGAGCGCCACCAGCCCAGCCATCGCGGCGAGCTCCAGCGCCATGAAGAGGGCGACCGGCGGGAAGAGCGGCGGCATCCCGGTGAGCGCGGCGGACAGGAGCGGCGTGAGCAGCGCGGTGACGGCAGCGGGCAGCGGCCGGACGAAGAACGCGAGCGACATCAGCGGCAGGTACATGGGCATGAACACGTGGCCCAGCCGCACCAGGTGGAAGAGGACCGGGAGCAGGAGCGCCGCGGCGCCGAAGAGGCCGCAGTAGGCGAGCTCGCGCGGGGAGAGCCGGTTGCCCATGGTCAGATCCCGAGCTTCAGGCCGAGCAGGGCGTTGAAGCCCGGCATCGGATAGGACTCGACGTACGCGTACTTGCGGTCGAGGAGGTTGCGCAGCATCAGGTACGGCTCCAGCGTCAGGTCCCGTTCGGCCGCAGTGAAGCGGTACCGCAGCGCGAGGTCCAGCACGAAGACGTCGGGGATGGGCTTGCGGCCGTAGTCGCCCATGTAGAGGCCGTGGACGTACTCCCCGCTCGCGGTCGCTCCCAGCGCGTGCGAACCCCACTCCTGGGCGAAGTCGACGGCGAAGTTCGCCTTGGCGGAGGGGTTCTGGCGCGTGAAGGTGCCCACGTCCTGCCAGTTGGCGGTGACCGAGAGCGCGAACGGCCCCAGCCGCTCGACCGAGGCCGAGCCCTCGACGCCCCAGACGGTGACGTGCCCGACGTTCACCACCTCCGCGCTCGGCCAGCTCCCGAAGTAGCGGATGAGGTCCCTGGCCTCGGTGCGATACCCACTCGCAGAGACCGAGAACCGGCCGGCCTTGAAGCTCGCGCCGAAGTCCCAGTTGAGCGAGGTCTCCGGGCGCAGGTCGGGGTTCGCCGTCGGAAACGGCAGGTAGAGCTCGCGCAGGGTCGGCTGCCGGAAGTTGCGTGCCACGCGCGTGCGCAGGGTCAGCCCCTCGACCGGCTCGACGCTGAGCCCTCCCTTGAAGAGGAACACGAAGCCCCAGGTGGTGCTGTAGAGCTCGCGCGTCCCGAGCACGGCGGTCAGCCAGGGGAACGGCCGCGCCGTGAGCTGGTTGTAGAAGGCCAGGTCGGTCAGCCCGCGGACGTCCCGCTGCTCCCCGGCGATCCGATCCTCCACCTCACCCCCGACGTGATCGGCAGAGAGGCCAAGCAGCAGATCGACCGCGGCGTGCGGCTTGAGCTCCAGCTCCGCGTGGGCGCCGCCGACGTAGTCCAGCGAGCGGAAGCCGTCGTAGAGCCGGTGCAGTCCGACGTTGAGGTGCGGCGTGAGCGTGAGGCGAGCCAGGGGAGCAGGTCGCCAGCAGAGCTGCAGCGAGGCCGCGTCGCGCCAGACGTCGTACCAGTGGTCGGGGGTCGGGTGCGTCGCTGGCCCCGGGTCCGCACCCGAGAGGTGCACCAGCTTGTTGCGCACTGTGAGCTGCACGTCCCGCATCAGCCGGTACCGGCCCGCGACCGAGCCGATCTGCTGGGTGCCGCCCGCGCCCTCGCGATGCCCGTCGGTCGAGAGCGCGTGGACCGCGGCGGCGACGTCTCCCGCGCCGATCTTCGCGAGCACGGTCGCCGAGCCCCGGACGGTGGCGAAGCTGCCCATCGCCGCGTCGGACTCGACCTCCACGCCCTCGCTCTCACGCCAGCGGCTGCGCAGGACGATGACCCCGCCCATGGCGTTGGTGCCGAAGAGCACCGAGTCGCCGCCCTTCACCACCAGCGCGTCCTCGAGCAGGAACGGCACGTACGCGTCGGGGATGGGGTGGCCGAAGATGCCCTGGTAGTCCGGGACGCCGTCCTCCACGACGACGATCTGGGAGTTGGGGCTGCCGCCCAGGCCGCGGATGCGCACGCCGCCGGTCGCGCCGTTGGACACACCATGCAGCGCTCCCCGACCGGGGACGTAGACGTCCGCGGACTCCTGGGAGAGAGCCTCGAGCGTGCTCGCACGGGTGCTCTCGCGCAGGCGCTCTCCGCGAACCCGGGTCTCGTCCTGCGTCTGGTCCCGCGAGAGCGGTCGCGTGGAGCGGACCACTGAGCTGAAGCCGCGCGGGTCCGGCGACGACTCGGGGTCGATGGCCAGACCCGCATCCCCAGCGGGCGCTGGCGCGAGCGGCTCGTCGCTGGCCGTCTCCTGCGCACGCGCCTGCGCTGCGACGAGCGCGGCGAGGAGCAGGACGACCAGGGAGGGCTTCACTCGGCAGGACCTCAGTGGCCGTACGGGCCAGGGACGGAGAAGTCCTGCTCGATCCCGTCGAGGGTGATCTCGATGACGCGAAAGGCACCGGTGCCGACGGCGTGCAGCGCGCGGGTCTGGTACGCGAACCAGAGAGGCTCGAGGTGGCCGCCGTCGCCGGACGGCACACAGACGCCCCCGTCGCAGCCAGTCCGTGCGAGCCCGTCGATGGTGCCGTCCTCGGCCTGCTTCAACGCCCACGCGGCCGCATCGAGCTTCTCGAAGTGGACGCGGTCCTCACCGGGGAGGCAGCGCCCGACGGGCGTCGAGGCGCCATACGCGAGCACGCCCGTCCACTCGCAGCCGCTGAACGTCACCTTGCGCAGCTGGACCGCCTCGGCAGTGCGGTTGACCACCACCACTTCGGGGTAGGCGGACTCGCAGGCCCCGAGGAATCCCAGGGCCGCGAGGAGCGCGAGGAGACGGCTCACTTCAGGCACTGCGTGTTCTGGGTGCGCTCGGCGTAGGGCTTGAACTCCAGCTCCGGCCAGAGCTGGCGGATCTTCTCGTACTGGGCCTCGGGGATCGGCGCGACGCCCTCGGGCGGACACGGGCCCTGGTGGTTCGCCATGTTGATGGCGATGGTCCGGCTCTGCCCGTCCACGACCTCCTCCTCGTTCTTGCTGGCGATGGGCAGGCTCTTCGCGGGCGAGCAGGTTGGGTCCTCCCATGCGGCGACCATGAGCACGTAGCCGAGGCCGGGAACGAGGCTCTTCTCGGCGCTGGTCTCGTCGAGGCCGATCTTCCCGAAGTCGGTGCCGAGGTAGGACACCTTGCAGAGCGTCCACTGCGGCTTGCGCGCCATCTCGGGGTTGTTGAAGTCGTTCTTGATCTTCACCAGGGCGACGGGCTCCGCCTCCTTGCCACAGGCAGAGACGACGAGCAGCAGGGCCGCGAGGGCGGCCAGGTACATCCGGTTCATGGGTAGCTCCGTGTCGGTCGGTCCTGCATACGACTTCTGAACTCGTATGCACCACGAACCCGGCCGATCTGTCAACCGGAGTCTGTGAGGGAGCTACTCCTTGAAGTCGTCGGAGCGGACGCCGAAGCGCTTCAGCAACCGGTGCAGCGTCTCGCGCTCCACGCCCGCACGCTCTGCGGCGCGGGTGACGTTGCCCGAGGTCTCCTTCATCAGCGCCGCGAGGTAGTCCCGCGACACGCGATCGCGCGCGAGGTTCACGGCCTCGCGGTACGGCAGCTTGAGCAGCACGTCCACCGGGAGCGTCCCCTTCTGCTCCTGGACGACCTCGGTCATGCGGGTCA
>CAZAIE010000436.1:0-6441 GCA_964485035.1 uncultured Myxococcaceae bacterium
CCAGGTGGACTGCTTCTCGAGAGCAAAGGCGGACTACTTCTCAAGAGCGCCTCAGTCGGTGGCCATCCGCGGCTGGGCGCACCCGTAGTCCAGGCAGCGATCCAGGGTCGAGCGGGCCCAGTTGTCCTGGGGGAGCAGTTCGCCGATGCCGATCGGTGCGCCCTGGTAGAGGTCGTCGCCCCAGACCGCGCGGACCCGTCCCGGCTGGACCAGCTCCACCGAGCCGCTCGGGGGCACCCGGAACCCTCCACCCAGCAGCTTCGGCGCCGCCCACCCGAAGTGGGAACGACGCTGGTAGTACCGGGTGGTGAGGTCGGTGTAGGTCAGGTGCACCTCGCCGCTGGAGTCGACCACGAAGTCCGCAGCGGCCCGAGGCCACCCCTCCCTGCCGAGCGTGGTGATGGTCTCGACCTCCCACGTGCCGGGGACGCATCCCGAGCCGGCGTCGGGTCCGGCCGCCGCGTCTGGTGCGCTCCCTCCATCCGTCGTCCCGCCGCCATCCAGCGCCGAATCCGACGTCGTGGTCCCGGCGTCCGGTCCGGCGCTGGCCGCAGGGCACTCCCAGAGGAGCGCGTCACAGACCGGGTCCAGGCAGGCCCCGAGGGCGAGGAACACGGAGGAGAGGAGCGCGAGTCGCACGACCCCTCTGTCCAGGGCAACAGCTTCCATGCTCGCGACCTCGCATTTCGTCCTGCGTGGTCGTTGGACACCCGAGGGGGAGATTCCGGCATTCCTATCAGGGAGGTGCCTGTCGAAGCGCTTGGCGGGCGCGGGGACAGGGCAGACAATGCCGGCATGGAGCGGTCCCACGACGAACTCGTCACGCGGCTCTTCGAGACCCTCGACCTCTGCGAGACGGGGATCCGCCTGATGGAGCAGAACCTCCGGCGCAGGCACCCGGACGCCACCCCCGAGGAGCTCGACCGCCTGCTCGATGCGTGGCTGGCGACGCGCCCCGGCGCCGAGTTCGGGGACGGCGACGGGGTGCCGGTGAGCTGGCCCCTGGAACGATGACTGCCGTCGAACGCGAGCTGGTCGCCTTTCTTGCGGCGGTGCCGGAGGAGTTCCCCTTGGCGCTCGTCGGAGGGGTCGCGGTGTCCATCCGGACCGAGCCGCGGTTCACCCGGGACCTGGATTTCGCAGTCGGCGTCGTGGACGAGGCGGCGGCCGCAAGGCTCGTATTCGAGCTCAGGGCTTCGGGATACGCGCCCGAGATGGTTCTGCAGCATCGGCGCCAGGAGCGCCTTTCCACGGTCCGGCTCCGACGCCGGCCGCGCGCCCCATTGATCGACCTGCTCTTCGCCTCGTCGGGGATCGAATCGGAGATCGTCCAGGAGGCAGAGGCCATGGAGGTCACTCCGGGTTTGCACGCGCCGGTCGCGCGGACGGGGCACCTGCTGGCCATGAAGGTGCTGGCCCAGGACGATGCGCGGCCGCAGGACTCTTTGGACCTGCAGGCGCTCGCAGCCGTGGCCGACGACCGAGAGTGGGCCCGGGCTCTCGAGGCAGCGCGTCTCATCGTCCAGCGGGGCCATTCGCGGGAGAAGGACCTGACCTCCGCCCTGCTGGAACTCCGGAGTCGTCCGCGCCGCTGACTCCAGCCCTACATCCCCTTCGCCCGTTGCGGATACTGGGCGAGCTGCTGGCGGAGCGACGTCGCCGCGGCCTTCAGGTCGAGCTCCTCGAGCGGAAGCGTGAGGTCCTGGCCGCGCTCGGAGCCGGGCCAGTCGGCGAAGTGGATCACCAACCAGCGCGCGGGGCCCTCGACCACCTTGAAGGAGAGGTTGGGCTCGGTGAAGCCGCGGGTGGCGTCCACCCGGCGGCCCTGGGCGACGGCCTCCAGCCAGTCGGCGAGCTGCGCCACCTCGAAGGTGAGCAGGCAGGGATCGACCTCCTTCCAGCTGCCCTCGGGGTGCTTCACCGCGAGCGAGACCATGAGCCAGTTGGAGTCGTAGGGCTCGGTGTCCAGTTTGGGGAACTGGTACCCGACGAGGGACAGGGTGAGGCCGGTGCCGTCGTCGGCGGTGAGGTGTGCTGCGTCCATGGGACCCCCTTGCAGCTGATCTGGACGTACCCGCGGCCCTTGGGCGGCGCAACCGCGACTGCGGCGCGACCGCCCTATTGGTGCAGCCCGTTCGCGGCGTACCACTCCTCGGCGGAGCGCGCGGGTCGCTCGGAGAGAACGCTCTTTGCCAGCTTGTCCTGCGCGTTGCGGACCGACTTGGTGATGAACGTGTGCTCCAGCGGTTCGTCGCCGACGCCGAGGCGCTCGCAGAGCTGCTTCAGGCGGTCGCCGCCGAGGCGCGTGAAGAACGGGTCGTCCAGCGAGAGCAGGAAGGTGACGGTGCAGCCGGGGACCGCGCGGACCACCTCCTCGAGGGAGTCGTCGTGGCGGCGCAGCGGGTGTCTCTCGACGACCAGGAAGTCGGCGGGAGCGGCGCCGGGCGGCCACTGCAGCTCTTCCACTGCCCCGGTGGTCGTGGCCAGGAGCGACTCGGGCTTGCCGAGCTGTCGTGCGAGCTCGGCGCCGCTCCTCAGGCGCACGCAGGGGCGGGTGAGCTCGGCGGCGAGGCTCGCAAGGCTCAGCTCGAAGGCGCAGACGAGGACCTGGGTGCGCCCGGTTCGGGCGAGGAGCGGGTCGAGGGCGGCCAGCAGGGCGCGGCGGCTGGTGAAGATCTTCTCGGGGGACGCGGGCGGGCGCTTCTTGAACCAGCCGAACATGGGCGACTCCGTGCGGGGCGAGGGTGAGGAGTCTACGCGCGTGGGGTCGCTGCGGGTCGTGACGTGTCCCCAAGAGCCACGCGGGGCCCCGGTCTCCCAGGGCCCCGCGCGGACGGAGTGACGTGCTTCCCGGGTCCGGCTACTTCACCCGGCGCAGCACGGTGACGCAGTTGCTGACCGCGGAGCCGCCCACGTTGAAGGTGACGCCGATCTTCGGGGTCTTCTTGGTGGGCGCCAGGCCGATGGGCTCCTCCATGAGCTGCTTGTAGACCAGCGCGTGCATCGAGGCGCCGGTCGCGCCCACGGGGTGGCCCTTCGCCTTCAGGCCGCCGGAGAGGTTCACGCACACCTGCGGGTCGTCCGCGGTGAAGCGGCCGGCCACGTAGTCCAGGCCCGCCTTGCCGTCCTCCGAGAGCCCCAGCGCCTCGGTGGTGAGGAGCTGGTTGATGGTGAAGCAGTCGTGCACCTCGGCGATGTCCACGTCCTTCGCCGTGATGCTCGCCTCCTTGAACGCCTTCGCCACCGCGTCCTTGCCCGCCTCGAGCACGTGCTTGTTGGGGCGCTTGGAGAGCGGCAGGTACTCCTCGGAGTGGCCGATGCCCGCGATCTCCACGACCTTCTTGCGGCTGGCCTTGGCGTTCTCGGTGGTGGTGAGCACCACCGCGGCGGCGCCGTCGGTCACCAGCGAGCAGTCGTGCAGCCGCAGCGGCGCGGCGATCATCATGTTCGAGCCCTTGCCGGAGTCGGGCATCCCCAGGATCTCGGCGGCGGTCTGCGGGCCGTTCTGCACGTGCGCCAGCGGGTTCTTCGCGGCGTTGCGGTACATCAGCGCCGCCACGTGCGCGGCCTGGTTGCGCCACTCGGACTCGGACAGCTTGTAGTGGGCGATGTACGCCTTGGCCAGCTCGGCGAAGAGCGAGGGGAAGGTGGCGCCCTTGCCGCCCTCCTCGGGCCAGTACGAGCAGGTCGCCAGCGTCTCGGTCATGGACTTGGTGTCCACGAGGTTCATCTTCTCCACGCCGATGACCAGCACGTTCTTGAAGCGCCCCGCCTCGATCGAGTACAGCGCGTCGTAGAGGGCCACCGACGAGGAGGCGCACGCGCACTCGGTGCGGGTCATGGGCTTCAGCCGCAGCGCGGGGTCGATGGCCACCGCCAGCGGCGCCACGTGCTCCTGGTTCACGAACCGCGAGGGGGAGCAGGCGCCCACCCACACCGCGTCGATGTCCTTGGCGTCCAGCCCGGCGTCGGCGATGGCGCCCCGCCCGGCCTCGACCAAGAGGTCGTAGTACGACTTCTGATCGATCTTCTTCTTGAAGGAGATCATGTCCTTCACGTCGATCAGCGAACCGAACTTCGTGTTGTACGCACCGACGATGCTCACTCTGCTCATGGGGGACCTCGGTCCTTCGTAGCGGGGTAGGAGGTTTGGGTTACTTGGCGAGGCCAGCGGTGATCAGGCCGCCGGTGATCTCGAGGCAGGTCGCGTCCACGGCCTCGTTCTGCGCCGCGAACATGATGATGTCGGCGATCTCCGAGGGCTCGATGAGGCGGTTGATGTGCACGCCCTTGAGGATGCCGGCCAGCGCCTCCTGGTTCATGCCCTTGACCATGGGGGTGCCCACGTAGCCGGGGGCGATGGAGACGCAGCGGATGTTCTGGATGCCGCGCATCTGGAACTCGCCGACGAGGATCTTCGGCCACAGCGCGACCGCGGCCTTGGAGGACGAGTAGTTGAGCTGCCCGGTCTGGCCGACCTTGTTCACCGAGGAGATGGGGACGAGCAGGCCCTTGTAGCCGTTGTTGGCCATGCGGATGGCCGCCTCGCGGATGGTGATGAACGAGCCCACGAGGTTCACGTCGATGACCGCCTTGAACTGGTCGGTGGTCATGGCCTTCTTGACCTTCCCCGTCTCCTTGTCGAGGTTGATCATCAGGCCGTCCTTGATGATGCCGGCCGAGGCGACGCAGATGTTCAGCGCGCCGTACTTCTCGATGGCCAGGTCCATCAGCGCGGCCACGTCCTCGTCGCTGGTGACGTTGCACTTGGCCCACACCGCCTGCCCACCGGCCGAGACGATCTCCGAGGCGACGCGCTCCAGGTTCTTCGCGTCCATGTCCCCGATGACGATCTTGACGCCCTTGAGCGCCATGGACCTGGCCACGGCCTCGCCGATGCCGCTGGCGCCGCCGGTGATGACCGCGACTGCTCCCTTGAGTTCCATGTGTTCCTCGCTGTGTGCTGTAGGCAGATGGTGCAACGCAAAAGACCGATGCATTACATACGACACTTTTCGCTCTAGTCAACCCCGTGCTGCGTTGCAGCATCCCGGCCCGCCCCGGCGGGGGCGGGGAACCCCCGGGCGCGGGAGCGGTCGAAGCCTGTAGTCTGGTGCCCCGGACGGAGGCCACTGCATGCGCGACACCCTGGAGTTCGGCATCGACCTCGGCACCACCAACTCGTCCATCGCCTGGCTGGAGGGCACGCGGCCGGTGGTGGTGAAGAACGGCGAGGAGACCGAGGTCACGCCGTCGGTGGTCCGCGTGGACGGCAAGGGCGTGGTCACCGTGGGCCGGCGCGCCCGCCAGCACCTCGAGGTGGACCCGGCGAACACCCGCGGCGAGTTCAAGCGGCTCATGGGCACGCAGGAGACCTTCGTCTTCGAGAAGTCGGGGCAGCGGCACACCCCGGAGACGCTCTCGGCGGAGGTGCTCAAGGCGCTGCGGGCGGACGTCCGCGACCGGCTGGGGGCCGACGTGGACGCGGCGGTCATCACCGTGCCCGCGCTGTTCGAGCTGCCGCAGTGCGACGCCACGCGCCGCGCCGCGAAGCTGGCCGGGCTCGCCACCGCGCCGCTGCTGCAGGAGCCGGTGGCCTCGGCCATCGCCTGCGGGTTCACCGGCCAGCCCAGCGACGGCTTCTGGCTGGTCTACGACCTGGGCGGCGGCACCTTCGACACCTCGCTGATGCGCGCCCAGGAGGGCCGCATGAGCGTGGTGGACCACGACGGCGACAACTTCCTGGGCGGCAAGGACTTCGACTGGAAGCTGGTGGCCCGGGTGGTCGAGCGGCTGCGGGAGGAGCACCCGCTCCCCGACCTCGCCCGCGGCAACCCGCGGAGCCTGCGCGCCATGGCCCGGCTCAAGGCAGCCTGCGAGGACGCGAAGATCGAGCTCTCGCGCAAGGACCGGGTGACGCTCTCGGTGCCCGAGCTCTGCCCCGACGCCGACGGCACCATGGTGGACGTGGACCTGGAGCTGACCCGCGCCGACTACGAGGCGCTGGTGCTGCCCTCGGTGCGGCGCACCGTGGAGATCTGCCAGGGGCTGCTCGGCCGGCACGGCCTCTCGAAGGGAGCGCTCGAGAAGCTCATCTTCGTCGGCGGGCCCACGCTCACCCCGCTGGTGCGCGCGGCGGTCGAGGAAGCGCTGGGGGTCGTGGCCGAGGCGCGCGTCGACCCGCTCACCATCGTGGCCCAGGGCGCGGCCATCTTTGCGGGCACGGTGCGGCGCGAGCAGCCTGCCGCCGCGGCAGCCCGTGGCGCCTGCCAGCTCCAGCTCGAGTACCCGCCCATCGCCCAGGATCTGGAGCCGTACGTGGTGGGCCGGGTGGTGAAGCAGCCCGAGCCGCCGGTGGCCTTCGTGGAGCTGCGCCGCGGCGACGGGGGCTGGGCCAGCGGCCAGGTTCCGCTCAACGAGAAGGGCGGGTTCGTGCTGGCC
>CAZAIE010000437.1:0-1382 GCA_964485035.1 uncultured Myxococcaceae bacterium
GCGTGACGCGGGTGCGCGGGCGGCCGGTCATCGCCGGCCACTGCGCGTTGCGGTCGGCCTCCCAGATGCGGCGGTTCGGGCTGTAGGTCTGGTTGCCGAAGGGCGGCGTGGCCGTCGCCGAGCCCGCGCTCTCCGCGCCCAGGTAGTCGTGGTACGCGGTGAGCCCGAAGTACGCGCTGCCGTCGCGGATGGCGGGCGCGGTGCTGTAGTCCCGGTCCACGGCGTAGTTGTGGACCACCACCGCGTGGATGTCGCCCACGAAGCCCTCCGCCGAGGGCGTTGCCGCCGAGGACTCCGCGCCGACCACCGGGAAGGAGGTGCTGTTGTACAGCGGGTTCGTGTCCGGGATGTTCACCGAGTACGCCCACTTCTCGTCGACCATGAAGCGCACGAAGTAGCGGTCCGAGTACTTGTGCACGGTGACGCTGGCGTGGGTCCAGCGGCCGGGAGTGATCTCCAGGCGCGGCAGCGAGGCGTTCGCGGGGTCGGCGGGGTCGGGGACGTAGTAGCGCTTCGCGGTGCCGCTCGCGTTGACGCTGAAGAGGAAGAAGAGCCGGCCATCCTTGATGTCCAGCGAGAAGCCACGGTTGCTCTCGGTGTTGGAGAAGAGGGTCTGGTAGCCGGCGAGCTTCGAGTCCATGCGGAACCACGCCTGGACGGTCACGCCTGCGGTGGGCGAGGCCATGGCCGCCTTGGCCTGGAAGTACTGCGTGGGCTCGAAGTGGCCGAAGGTGAAGGGCGAGAGTCCCGCGGGGCGAGGGAGGGTCTCGATCTTCGCGGTGAGCGTGCCCGGCGTGTTCGCGGAGGTCGGAGCGCCGGCGCGCCAGCGGAAGAGCACGGCGGGGGCGTCGGGGATCTTGTTCGCCTCGGCGGAGGTGCAGTTGTCGGGCTCGACGTAGTTCGGGCCGGTGTCGGCCGCCTGCTCCTCGACGCCGCCGTCGGGCTCGGTGACCGGCTCCTCGCTGGCGTCGGGAGGCTGCTCCTCGCCCGCGTCCTCCTCGTAGACCGGCTCCTCGCCGGCGTCGGGCTCGGGGTTGGGCTGTTCCTCCACTTCCCCGGAGTCCGGCACGGGGATCTCGTCGCCAGCGTCGACGGCCTCGCTCGTCCCGGTGTCTTCGACGGAGGCATCCCGGGTGCTGGTCGGCAGCGGCTCGTAGTCGCATCCCACGAGGGCGAGCAGTCCCACCGCGAGCAGGCAGAGGGTCGGGCGCTTCATAGTGGGCTCCTTGGGTGGTCCTTCGATTCTCCTTAAGGAAGGACGGGCAGTTGCCGGAGTCGCTTAGGTGGGCGGGGCCCCATCGGCCGACGTGAGGGGTTTCACGAATAGGCCGCCGAGTCTGGCACCGCGCCGCCGAGTCTGGCACCGCGCCGCCGAGTCTGGC
>CAZAIE010000437.1:1482-6436 GCA_964485035.1 uncultured Myxococcaceae bacterium
CGAGTCTGGCACCGCGCCGGGCCGAGTCTGGCACCGCGCCGCCGAGTCTGGCACCGCGCCGCCGAGTCTGGCACCGCGCCGGGCCGAGTCTGGCACCGCGCCGCCGAGTCTGGCACCTGGGCCGAGTGGTGCCACTCTCAAGAAAGCCGAGTGAGATCAGCGAGATGGACGTACTGGTGGTCCTCTGGCTCCTGCGTCGCCGAGGACCTGAGGCAGGCGTCTGCGTGAGGCACCCCGATTCACGGCAAGGACAGCTTCCTCTCCCAAGGACCAGGCGAGGAACGAGCCGGGGCCGGCCTGGGAGAGGAAAGGTGAGGGGTCTGGCACGGGTGCCAGGCTCGATTGACCCCCCCGTGACTACGGCTGTTCCAGTCGCCTACTCAGCCAGCCGCGCCTGGATCTGCCGGGTCTCCCCGGCCACGACCTCGAGTTCCTGACGGAACGACTTCCGGGCCGGGTTCGTGAGCTCCAAGGTGTGCTTCCCAGCGGGGACCTCGAACGGACCTCCAGGCACGCGCCCGATGGTCTCGCCGTCCACCACGACGTTTGCCCAACCCTTGGCGAGCGTGATCTCCAGCCGCGCCTTCCCCGCCGGAGCAATCACCGGCTTCAGCTCGGGCAGCGGAGGCGGCTCGGGCTGGGCGGAGGGCAACGGGTCGGGCAGCGCGTCGCTCGGGGTCGCTGCTGGCCTGACCGCGAGGAAGACCCCCACTGCGACCACCACCGCCACGGCTGCGCCCAGGCCCAGCCACTTGCCGGGTCGGTGCTCGCGCGCGGTCTGCGCCGAAGCGGGCAGCTCGGGCTCGTCGTGCTCGGCCACCGGCTCCGGGTCCGGGGAGATCCGCAGCTCGGCCACGTTGGTCTGCGCCGACATCAGCTCGCGGGTCAGCACCCGGATGCGAGCCCGCACCGCCTCCGCGGAGTCGGGCCGGTTCGCCGGGTCCTTCTCCAGGAGCGAGAGCACCAGCTCGTCGAGCCCCGGGGTCATCGAGCGGTCGAAGGTGCTCGGCGCCGGCGCCGGCGTGTTCACGTGGTGCATCGCGACTTCGATGACCGAGCCCTCGGGGAAGGGCAGGCGCCCGGTGAGCATCTCGAAGGCCATCACCCCCAGCGCGTAGAGGTCGGTCTTGGGGCCCACCGCCTGGCCCATCGCCTGCTCCGGGGCCATGTACTCGGGGGTGCCCACCATCACGCTGGAGCGGGTCTGCGGGCTCATGCCGTAGGGCGTCTCGCTGCGCTTGGCGAGGCCGAAGTCCAGCACCTTCACGTACGACCCGCCGCCGTGCTCGGCGACCAGGAACACGTTGCTGGGCTTCAGGTCGCGGTGGATGATTCCGCGGGAGTGCGCCGCGCCCAGCGCCGCCAGGACCTCGTCGAGCAGCCGCAGCGCCTCCAGCGGCGGCAGCTGCCCGCGGCGCATCACCTCGTCCAGCGGCCGGCCCTCCAGGTACTCCATGACCAGGTAGGCGCCGTGGCCCGGCAGCTCCCCGAAGCCGAAGACGTCGATGAGCCCCCGGTGGCGCGCGGCGTTGGCGGCGCGGGCCTCGGAGAGCAGCGCGTCGATCTGGTCGGTGGTGCCCGCCAGTTCGCGGCGCAGGAACTTGATGGCCACCCGGCGCTGCAGCAGCGGCTGGACGCCCTCGTAGACCACCCCCATCCCGCCCTCGCCGAGGCGGCGCACGACGAGGTACTCGCCGACCTTGGTGCCGGCCAGCGGGTCGCGCTTGGCGGTCTCCTCGACCTCGTGGTCGCCCAGGGAGCGGCGCTTTCGCTGGGTGTCGAGGAGGATGCGCTCGGGCGCGCCCCCGGTCGACGTGGGCTCCTCCGGGTGCAGGAGGCACGGCGTCGGACCACCACAGGTCGGGCACGGCGTAGGCATGGCGTCGGAGGATAGCCGCGAGCGGCGACCCGCGGAAGCGACCCGGGAGGAGCGCCCGGATCAGGGAGCCCGACTGGGGCATCGCTTGCGCCGGCGCCTTCCGGAATCGGCGAAAGCGAAGGCGGGGAAGTGTGAGGTCGCCGACGGAAGGTCCTCGAGGCCCGCTTGGACAGTGCCCAGCCGCAGCCGAGGCGCCTAGCGTTGGGGCGTGCGGTTCGTGCGCAAGAGGGGTGTCGTCGGCCTGCTCTACGTCCCCGACTCCAGCGGGGGCCCGAAGAAGCACCCGTGCGCGGATTGCCACTCCTGCCAGTGGTGCAGCGACGAGCGGTGCCAACTGTGCCGCAGGAAGGCGCCGAAGCGCTCGCCCCGCCCCGTCCTGTCCCGGCCGCGGGTGCGGAAGCCGCCAGCCTGAACCTCGCGTCCGGGTCTGCGGCTCACACCCCGCGAGAGGTGGCCATGAACCGCGTCTTTGGGATCGTGCTCGTGTTGGGGCTGGTGGGCTTCGGTGGCGTCGTCGCCGCCAAGGCCACCGAGTCGTCGCGGCTGCGCTCCTCGGCGCAGCAGGCGGGGCTCTCGTCGGCGGCGTTGGACGTGGAGAAGATGGCCTGCCGCGGCTGCCGGGCGTCGGTGCGCGGAGCGCTCGAGGACATGGAGGGCGTCAGCAACTTCACGCTCGACCGCAAGGGCGCGACCCTGGCCTTCGACCCGGCCCGCACCGACCCTGAGCGCATCGCCACGACCATCACCGACTCCACGGGCTTCCGTGCCCGGGTGCGGCAGTAGCAGCTCACTCCACCGGACAGCCGTTCCTCCTCAACAGCTCCACGGCCTTCTCGTGGACCGGCGAGGCGGGCCGGGTGATGGAGGCAGCGTACAGGTAGCTCTCACAGCCCGGCTCCTCGGCGAGCCGCCGCTCCGCCTCGCGCGTCCTCGGTCGGGAGGAACTCCACGACGCGAGCGCAGCTCCTGGCTCCCCGCTCCCAGTCCAGGTTGGGCGAGTCGGGGTCCGTGTACGCCCTGCACTGGCCCAGCAACCGCAACGGGTCCTCTGGCGCCGCGACAGCGTCTGCGGGTCGCGCGTCGACGGGTCTCGCCGGGGACGGCGGCCAGCCCAAGACGAGCGCCAGGCCCAGCAACGCCGCGGATCTCACGTCACTCCCCGCTCTGCGAGGCGGGCCGGATGGCGAGGATCTCCTGCAGCTCGCGGTGGGCCCCGGTGATGGTGCGGACCCCTCCCTCGAGCGTCTGCGTGGCCTCGCCCAGGTGCGAGGACGCCTGCTCCAGCTCCCGCATCGCCGAGGAGATGTGGAGGATCTGCGAGCGCTGCTCCTCCGCGGCCTGGGCGATGCTGTCCACCTTCTCCGAGGTCTTGGCGAAGCTGCCGGCGATGCCCTGGACCAGGCCCGTGGTGTTCCGCAGCTCGTCGACCGAGGTCTTGAGCTGGGCAGTGCTCGCCTCCGCGTCCTGGGCGATCTCCGCGGCCCGGGCCCGCACCCCGGCCAGCAGCTCGCGCGTGTTGCCCAGGTCGCGTCCGGACTGCTCCGCCATCCGCCGCAGCTCGAAGGCCACTACCTGGAAGCCCTCGCCCTTCTCGCCGGCGCGCGCGGCCTCCAGCGAGGCGTTCAGCCCCAGCATCTTCAGGTTCTCGGCGATGTCCCCCAGCGTCTCGTTGAGCGCCTCGGTCTGCGAAATGTGGGCCGCCAGCTCCTCGATGCGCTGGCGCACCTGCTCGATGCGCCCGACCGCCTGCTGGAACCCGTCCTCCACCCGCGCCAGCTTGTCGATGCTCGCCACCGAGTCGTCGCGCGTCTTCTCGGCGATGGCCCGGGTGTCCAGCGCCGCCTCCGCCGAGGAGGCCACCATCTGCGTGAGCCGGTCCGAGGTGGCGTGCACCTGGCCGGAGGCCGCCGACTGCTCCCGCGCCCGCTCGGCCAGCGAGGTGGCGGTCTGCTGGATGCCGCCCACCGCGCTCGCCAGCTCCGGCTCGATGCGCTGGACCCGGGCGAGCACCGCCGCCTGCTGCCGGGTAGTGCCCTCGTTCTCGTGGAACAGCTCCTCGCCCACCGACTGCCCGGCGCGCAGGAAGAAGAAGGCCACGGGGAACATGGTGAGCACGTACATGAGATCGAAGAGCACCTGCTCGGTGCGCGGCAGGGGCATCTGGGGCACCAGGCCGAGGTGGGGCAGGAGGATGCCCAGGCCCATCACCACCGCCCCCACCACCATCGTGGGGAGCAGGCTCTGCCGGGAGATCAGCGCGACGTAGGTCATCACCCCCAGGCAGGCGACGGCCTCGGCCACCGCCCGGTTCTCGCGCAGCATCAGCGCGACGCCGCAGAAGAGGATGCCGGGCATCGACACCAGGGCCGAGCCGAGCACGGGACGGCCGCGGTTGGAGAGCGCGAAGCCCACCGTCCAGACCAGGTTCATCACCACCGCCGCCCCCACCAGCGTCCAGGCCTGCCAGCAGGGGTGGCGCAGCGCGTTGATGGTGTAGGCGCCGATGGTGAGCGGGCCGACCACGTAGCTGCCCAGCACCTGGACCTTGCGGTGGAACCGCGCGAGCAGGGTGCGGCGCGCCTCGAAGTAGCTGGAGCTGGCGCTCATGCCCGGCCCCGGGGTTCGAGGCCGGCACGCGGGGCCTCGGGGGGTCGTCGAGCGCGGAGCGGGGTGGTCGTCATGCTCCAAGTAGTACCGGGTCCGGAGCCGTCGCGCTCGCGCCCCGCCGAATCGGCCTCAGGGGCTCGCGATCGTCCGCTCGGTCCGGTAGGGCACGGTGTCCGGGGAGATCGCGTTCTCCGACGTCAGCGTCACCCGGAGGCGCAGGTTCTCGCTCCTGGCCACGGGCCGGTCGGAGGTGAGGCTGAGGAGCTCCGAGTCCCCGGTGTCCACGGTGCGGGTGATGGCGCGCCGCGAGCACGCCTTGGCAACCGCGAGCGGCGTCTCGGGGAAAGCGGCGTCGGCCGCGACGTCGGCCCAGGCCGCCTCCACGCAGTACTCGCCCACGTCCCCGCAGTCCTTCTCCCCGCCGACGATCTCGCAGACCACCGCGGCGCTGAGCGTCACCCGGTCGTC
>CAZAIE010000438.1:0-6432 GCA_964485035.1 uncultured Myxococcaceae bacterium
GCGGCGGGTGGTCGCGGAGTCGCGGCGGGTGGTCGCGGAGTCGCGGCGGGTGGTCCCGGAGTCGCGGCGGGTGGTCCCGGAAGCGCGGCGGGTGGTCGCGGAGTCGCGGCGAGTGATCGCGGAGGCGCGGCGAGTGATCGCGGAGTCGCGGCGGGTGGTCCCGGAGTCGCGGCGGGTGGCTTCCGAGCCGGTACGGGTGCTGGTACGCGGCGGGAATCGGTCGGTACGAAGCGCGCAGGGTGTTGGTACGTCGCTGACTTGGCACGGTACTGATCGCGACGGGTGCCGGTACGCACCATGACGGGCCTGGTACCAACTGCGACGGGTGGTGGTACGTGGCGGGAATCGGTCGGTACCAACCGCGCAGGGTGTTGGTACATGGCTGACTTGGCACGGTACTGATCGCGACGGGTGTCGGTACGCACCGCGACGGACCTGGTACCAACCGTGACGGGCCTGGTACGCAGCCTGACAAGCCTGGTCCGCACCGCGACGGGCAGAGGTACACGCCGAGACAACGATGGCGCGGCGTCGACGGGCCGGTGCCCTGTGGCCGAGTTGTCTTCCCGGGTCGACAACTCAACCCCTTGATTTCCCTGGGGTGCGGTTCCGGCCCGGTGCCAGGCTTCGCTCCGGCCTTGGGACCCATCCTTGGGTAGGCGGTCGGCGAACTGGAGTTGTCTTCCCGGGAAGACAGCCTAAGTCCTTGATTTCCCAAGAGGCAGACCGCTCGCCCGCCCGCACCGGCGCGGAGGCCGGCAGCTCCGTCTTCCGCTACGCCGCCAGCAGCTCCCGCCATTCGTTCAGCGTGTCCTCCCGGTGCTCCGCGGAATGGAAGCCAAAGGGCAGCCCAAGCAACAGCAGGCGCACGCGTCGGCTCCCCGCCGCGATCGTGGCGATGGCCGGCCGGTTGCGGTCCTCGCGAGCGAGCTGCGGATACGCGAGCACCGAGTCCACCTGCTCGCTCGATTCGAGCGCGGCGTACGCGAGCGCCTGATGGAGGTCGGCCCGGTGCGCATCCCGCGTGGCCTGCTCCAGGCCCGACCAGCCGCTCTGGGAAAGCAGTTGGAGGTGGGCCTTGTACTTCGCATCGACCCACACGAGCTTCCCGGGACCGCGCAGCCCACAGTCGGGGACGAGCTTGTGCATCGAAGACGTGGGCGTGGACCAGTTGAGGCGGCGGGTCGTGGAGCCGCGGCGAATCGGCACGAGGCCACAGCGCGGCGCAAGGTCAGCGACGAACGCATCCACCCACGCTTCCCACACCTCTTCGATGGCCAGGTCCCAGCTCATTCCGTCGAGGACGCGCGAGCCGCCGAGGCCTCGCTCGTCGGCGACCCAGCCCATGGCCTGCGTGGCCTCTGCGACCCACGCGGAGCCGGACGGGTTGAAGTCGCTCGAGGGGCGACGCTCGGCGCCAGGACCGAGGGTTCGTCGCAGATCGACAATGCGGGCACGGAGCAGTCGCGCGGGGACGGCTTCTTGGAACTGGCTGAGCTCGTCGTCGAGCCGGCCGACCGTCCAGCGGACCGCGGCCATCAGCGCAGGGTCGTCGTCGGGCTCGGAGAAGGTGCAAGGCAGGCTGGTCCAGCGGCCGGCAGGGACGTCGGTTCGTGCCCAGCGTGACCAGTCCACTCGGCCGCGGGGGCTCTGGCGAACTTCCTGACGCTCGCTGAACCCGCGCTTGCGGTGGTGGAGCAGCGCCTCGAGCCGGCGAATGACCGGCGCCGCGAGCAGCCAGGGTGGGACCTCGCGAGCCGAGCCCGGGACGAGCGGAGTGCCGCCGAGGGTCGGCTCGGCCGCGAAGCCGATGCCGCCGAGCACGGCGCCCAACGCAGCCCAGCGAAAGCGCGGAGCGACGAGCAGCCCAGCGGCGACGCGGCGGGACGACGGCGAGAGCAGCGGCACGGCGCCGATTCGCGGTCCAGGCGTGAGCTGCAGCGCGAGTCCGCCGCGAGTCTCGACCTTGAGAGAGATGCCGAGGCGGCGCAGATGCGCGGCGTTCGCGTCGAGGAAGGGCTCGATCCAGCGGTCTCCCGTCGCGCCGACGGCGCTCGCATCGAGGCGAACCGGCGGGCCGTGATCCACGGTCTGGATGAGCGGCCGGGCGGTCGGGAGCTCGAGGAGCGCCCGCGAAGGACGCTCGCGGCGGGCGGGCCGTGGCCGCGTCATGCGCGTTCCAGGAGCCTGGATTCCACGCGGTCGGCCAGTCCGGCGATGGCCTCGGAGGCGCTGCCGCAGAGGCGCTCGTCGAGGTAGTCGCGGAGCAGCGGGAGCAGTTCGAGGCGCAGACGCGTGGCGACGCGGTTCGCCCGGCCCTTCGCGTCGAGATCGGGGCGCGGGTCGAGGAAGTAAGCGTGGCCGGGGACGAGCCGGAGCGTCTCGTCGTCGGCGTACTCGGCGAAGGTCTGCAGCGTGTCCGTGAAGAGGGCCTGAGCGAAGTCGATACCCTCGGCCGCGACGGCGTCCAGCTCGGGCCAGACCTCGACGAATGCGAAGCGCCGGCGAATGGCGATGTCCATGCGCGCGATGGATCGGTCCGCGGTGTTTCGCGTGGCGAGCACGCGCAGCCCGGGCTGGAGGCGGAGCGTCTCGGAATAGCCCTCGGGGACGTGTGGCAGCTGCACCGCGCGGCCGCTCTCGCCGGCCTCGAAGAGCAGGATGGACTCGCCGAGGACACGGCCGAGGTCCGCGCGGTTGATCTCGTCGATCACCAGAACGTGCTCGCCCTTGGCGGCCGCGTGGTTCGCGCGGAGCAGGTCGCCGGGGCGGACTTCGAACGCCAGGCCGCCGGTGACAGGGCGAGGGAAGAGGCCGACCACGAAGTCTTCGTAGGTGCGGGCGGGATGGAACTGGATGCGCGTCGAAGCGCCGATGCGGTCGGCGAGGCGCCAGGCGAGACGGGTCTTGCCGGTGCCGGGCGGGCCCTCGAGGACGACGAACCGGCGCTCGCGCAGGAGTTCGAGGACCTGGTTCTCGTTCCAGCGAGGGAACAGCGCGCTGGCGATGGACTGCGTCCGTGCGTTCCAGCGTTCCTTGGCCTTGCCGGTGAACGGGGTGCGGTGCTCGTCGAAGAAGAGGTCCAGGAGGTCGGCCACGCGCTCGGCGTCGTCGGCGCTGCGGACGGGCGTCGCGGCGTAGATGACCCGGGAGTACGACTTGAGCGCCGCGGGGATCTCGGGCCAGGTGTCCGTCGCCGCGGCCGGGACCTCGGAGGAGAGATCGAGGAGATCGGGCTTCACCCAGGTGCGTCCGCCGTGGAGACGCGAGAGCGCCTTCAGGCGGCGACGGTGGCCGGGGCGTCCGAGGATGTGCGCGTCGGCGCCGAAGCCGTCGGTGCCGATGACCAGCGCGGCGACGCTGCCGGTCTCACCGGGGAACCAGACGAAGGAGGTGCCTTGGAAGGGCCCGGAGGTCGGGTTCTCGGAGGTGATCCAGCCGGCGTAGGAGGCGGAGTCATCCTTCTTCTGCAGGTTCACCCGGAGTTGGTAGGCATCCTTGTGGTGGCGTCCGGCGTGGCAGCGCTCGGAATAGACGCGGTCGAGGAGCGAGCGAACGGCATCGCTGTCGCCCATGAGGGGCCAGGCGCGGCCGAGGGACATGCCGGAGAGGAGGTCGTCGAGGGTGGGCATGGGGGACCTTCGCGAATGCAGTGATATGCCACGTAGTCGATTGACCGAAGACATCCGGACAGCATCAAGCAGTCGATCAATTGGTCCGGGCGGTGGCTAGTGCGTTCTTACGATGTCCGGATTCCGTCTACCCCGGCGCGGGCCAACTCCCCCATTGTCAAGCTTCTGGATCGAGTCCAGGGTGCCCCGGGAACTCCAACCGCACCACTCCCGGTCCATCCCCTTCCCACCCTGCAAACCTTGCCTTCCCAAAGTACTCAAAGGGCGCCGTAATCCCGCCCGCGATCTTCTTGGTCTTCCTCACGAACACATGAATCTCGACCCCGAGCCTCTCGTGTTCGCAAATGATCCTCCCGTGCTTGCTGTCCCGCTTGGTCCGGTTCTGCGTGACCCACTGGAACACGCTGCTCGATAGGAACCGGTCGTCGTATTTGTGCTCCTCGGCCATCCCGCTCTTCTCCAAAGTGGCGAGCACAATCACGTACCTGGGCTGGACCTTCGGGCAGATCACCATCCCCACGTTCCAGATGGCCTCCGAGAACGTCTCCCCAAAGAACTGCGGAATCTGCTCGCGCGGATACGACCTCCCGACCTCCAACGTCGGCTTCGCAATCTCCCTGGCCTTGGAGATCACATACCCCTCGCCGGCCGGTTCGCAGGCCACCAGGTGCTCCGTGCCAGGCATGCCCGCGTCGTGCCCGAACCACCCTCGCAGGATCGCCGGGAGCTCGTTCTGCTCGGACCCGGGCTTGCGCACCACGTTCAAGGCCACCTTCACGAAGTTGGCCTCGTAGTCCTGCCCGTCGATCCGCACCTTCTGCCAACCCGAGGGCACGACCGTCGTCTTCCTCCGGTCCGGCAGGAACAGGATCGGCCGCCCGTTGGCGTGGCTCACTTTCGCGAGGAACCGCCCCGGCGTCGCCTGGTACTCCTCCCGCGCCAGGTACTCGGCGAGCCTCCAGTCCGAGAGTTCCCGGGTCATCGCCTGAAAGGCTTCCCGCCCCGGGTCCGGCACCTTCCCCACGAACCGGAGCACTCCGTCCTTCGTGAACTCGAACCACGGCGTGTCGCCCGTTCCGCGCCCCTCCACCCACGCCGCAATCGGGTTCCTCTCGAGCATCTTCCCCAGCGCCCGGTCGTCCCGCAGCTCCGCGCCGACCTCTCCAACCAGCTTCGGGGTGCGGCTCGCGAGCCTCCGGAACTCCCGCACCAGCGCGTCGATGCCAATCCCTCGTCCTGGCAGCGTGTCCGTGTTCAGCATCGCCAGGACCACGAGCATCTTGAAGCTCTTGGTCATCGGCGTGGTCTCGAGCGCCTGGAAGAAACCCTGGACGCCCTGCATCGCCTCGCGCTGCTCCGGCGTCAGGTCGCCCATCGCCTCCACGAACCCCAGCCACGTCCGGTAGTGCGCCCTCGCGGCCCGCGGGTTGTATCCGTCGTGGTACGCCTCCGCGGCCAGCGGCCGCGTGCCGTTCCGCTCCCGGAAGTCCTCGTAGTAGAGGCGCAGCGCCTCGTCGCCGCGGGGCAGGCGCATCAGCCCGCGCATCATCTCCACCGCGCGCAGGTCGTACGTCACCTCGCAGCCCGGCGGCAGCTCGAACTCCTGCTCCAGCACCCGCTGCAGCGCCGCGTCGAGCTCCCGGTCGTTGCCCGGTGCCACCTGCAGCAGCGTCCGCGCCTTGAGCAGGAAGATGCGGTGGTTGCCGATGTAGTCGATGACAGTGAGGACCTTCTCGCCGTGCTTGCGCAGCCCGCGGCCGAACTGCTGCAGCCACAGGATCTGCGACTCGGTGGGGCGCAGCATCATCACGGCGTCCACGCTCGGGACGTCGACGCCCTCGTTGAACATGTCCACCGCGAACAGGACCTGCAGCTCGCCGCGGTCGAGCGCCTCCAGCGACTCGGTGCGCAGGTCGGACCCGGGGCCCGAGAACACCGCCGCTGCCCGCACCCCGTTCGCGCGGAAGTACTCGCGCATGAACGCGGCGTGGCGCTGCGAGACGCAGAACCCGAGCGTCCGTGCGCAGCCGTGCTTCCTCCACTGCTCCAGGATGTTGGCCGCGCGCTTCTGCGTCGCGACCGCCTCGGTGAGCGCTGCCTCGTCGAACCGGGTGCTGCGCCAGGGGATGTTGGCGTAGTCCACCTCGTCCGGGACGCCGAAGTAGTGGAACGGGCAGAGCAGCCCGGCCTTCACGCCCTCGACCAGGTCGCGGCGGAAGACCAGGTTCTCCTGGCAGAGCTGCAAGAGGTCGCCGCCGTCGGTGCGCTCGGGCGTCGCGGTGAGCCCCAGCAGGAACCGGGGCTCGAAGTAGTCGATGAGGCGCCGATACGTCGCCGCGGACGCGTGGTGGAACTCGTCCACCACCACGTAGTCGAAGTGCCGCCGATCGAACCGGTCGAGGTGGAGCTGCCGTCCGAGCGTCTGGATGGAGGCGAAGAGCACGTCGGCGTCGTCGTCCTTGCGCTCGCCGTCGTAGAGGCCCAGCCGCGCGGTCGGGCGGATGCGCCGGAAGGTGGCCATCGCCTGCGTGAGGATCTCCTCGCGGTGGGCCACGAACAGCACGCGGGCGAACTGCGGCCGGTGCGTGTCGAAGGCCGCGAGCCAGGTCTTCCCGAGGCCGGTGGCGAGCACCACGAGCCCCGCGGTCTGTCCCTCGGCGCGGGTCTGCTGCAGCGCCTCGAGAGCGAGCTTCTGCAGCGCGTTCGGCTCGGGCGGGGGCGGGAGCGGCTCGGCCTGGGCGTCGAGGAGCACCGCGCCGGGGCGCACGGTCCTGCGCGCCTCGTAGGCCCCGACCCACGC